>DPZW01000097.1 GCA_003536545.1 Rhodospirillaceae bacterium | reverse complement strand
TGGCTCCAGAAAAGGTGTGCGGCCTTCAATGCCATTTGCCATCAGACAACGATCAAGCTTGATAAGCAGATTATCCGGTAGCCATCCTGCAAAATCCGCCGCCTGCGCACGTTGCAATTTTGTGCCTTCATATACCGTCTGAGTGCGCACGGGTTTTTCATCGCGCAAAATGCCTAATCCGTCAAAGCGGCCTTTGGCTCTATAACCCAATGGCCAGGGCTGCATGGCTTTGCGGTAACGGCCATAGCCGCCCAATGCCTCGTCGCCGCCTTCGCCGGATAAAATTACTTTCACATAATTTTTTGCTTCAGCCGCCAGTTTGAAAGTAGGCAGGGTGGCATAATCAATGATGGGATCATCCAGTGCGCTCGCGACCTGTGGCAGCAATTTCCAGAAATCATTCTCTGTAAATTCAACTTCATGATGATGGGTGCGAAGAGCCTTGGCAATTTCGCGCGCACGCGGCCGTTCATCTTCCACGGTTTTAGAAGCAAAACCACAGGTAAAAGTGGTGACAGGCTTGTCATTCAGTCGTGCCATCATGGTCAGAACCGCCGTGGAGTCCAGGCCACCCGATAAAAACATGCCATAAGGTACATCGCTGCGTTGATGCAGCATGACAGAATTTTCAAATTTCTTATCAAACAATTTCACGGCATCGGGGAAGGTGGCTTTGCTTTGTTGCGGCTTGGGCAGAGCTGGAATGCGTTCGCGCTTGCCGCCCACCTTCATGATTTCACCTGGCAGAATTCTGAAAATATCCTGATAGATTGTCTCGCGGCCATGAATGGCACCGACCTGCAATAATTGTTGGGGCATTTTCGGCGTGAGCTGATTGCTGATCCCAGGTAGCTGCAACAAGGCGGAAGGTTGCGAGGCAAAGCCAAACAAATAGGGCGTTTCTGCATAATAAAGCGGTTTAATGCCATAGCGATCGCGGGCAATAATAATTTTTCCATCACTAGGCGTATAGCTACCCTGCGCATACATCGCGCGCAATTTTGCAAATGCCGCAGTGCCATCACGCTGCAATAATTTCATCACAGGTTCAAAATCAGATCCCGTGCGGTAATCCTGCGGACCTAATTCGTAATTCAGTTCAATATAGTTATAAATTTCACCATTGCCGACCAGGACCATATTGCGATCATGCAAGGGTTGGATGCCGCCCATGGGGTCGATGATGGCAAGGCGTGTGTGGATAAGGCCAATATTCTTATCACGGTATTCGCCGTTTCCATCCGGGCCGCGATGCCGCAGTGCATCCAGCATGCGATATAAAACATCTATCGGGGCGGCAGCACCATTTTTGATGATAATGCCAGCTATGCCGCACATGGGATTTGATCCAGAATTTTCTTAAAGAAATCGATATATTGATTACAGACAATATCTGCTGAATAATTTTCCAGATAAAATTTTTGTGCGGCTGTGCCAAGCTGTTTGGCAGCCGCCGGATCAGCGATAAAATTTTGCATCGCTGTTGCCATGGCATCTACATCATCCAGCGGTACGATTTGGCCTGTTTTATCTTGCTGCAGCAATTGCTGTGCGCCGTTATTATCAGTTGAAATAATCGGCATGCCATTGGCCATGGCTTCCAAAATCACATTGCCCAAGGGCTCATGGCGTGAGGGACAGATAAAATAATCAGCAGCAGCATAAAGTGCCGAGGTGTCCGTGCGCCAGCCTAGGAAACGCACGCGGTCTGTGATGCCTAGTGTTTTCACTTGTGCTTCGAGTGCGGGGCGCAAATCACCGTCACCCGCCAGCCAGAGATAAGCGTTTGGCACTTGCGCCATAGCTGACAGCAATGTGTCAAAAGCTTTATTTTCATGAAAGCGACCCAGGGCAAAAAACAGCGGCGCATCCGAAGGTGTGTTGAGCGCGGCGCGGCCGGTAGGCGGCACGATTTTATGTTCGGCAAAATTGGGCAGATACATGCTGCGCGCTGTTGGCCAGCCCTGTGCGGTAAAATAATCGACCAGATCTTCGGTGTTGCCGATCAAATAATCACAGGCACTGTAATATTTCAGATCATAATAACCGCCCAGCCGGCCCAATAGTTTTGCCCCCTTGTTCTTGAGTGGTTTGGCAAATGCATTGGCCCGGTTCATCCAGCTCAGCACCAGATCGGGCGAAAATTCGGCAAAGGTTTTTTTGATCGTTTGATGCGTGGTTAAATCAAACAGCGGCGTGCCAAAACGTGCAGTGATGACCTTTACCCCAGCCGCGCGCAATTCATCCAGCCGCGCCATATCCGGGCGCGTGATGATCGCCTGCTCAACGCCGCGGGCCTGCAGTGCAAGCACAAGACGCAGGCAAAACCCTTCCGCGCCGCCCTGGGGGCTGCCTGCCATTAATTGAAGTAATTTAATCGGCTTTGCCATGCGGTCAGCAGTTTAATCGCAAATAAGCTTGCCGCAACCGCTATGTTCTTGCTAAGACCATGCCTGCCGGGCATATGGCGCAGCGGTAGCGCGTTCCCTTGACATGGGAGAGGTCACAGGTTCGATCCCTGTTATGCCCACCATCTATTGGCGTGCGGTGCATTAGTCGCTACGCCAACCTTAGCTCTGCCCCCCCTTTTTCATTGGCGGCAACTGCATTATAGCTGTTAGCAATATGAAACCACGCTTAGACAATATCAATATTTTGCTGGCTGACAGCGACCCGCAAATCGCACGAGTCGTGACTCTCAATTTGCGCGAAATGGGATTCCGCCGCGTCGAATATGTACGCGATGCAACGGAGGCTCTGGCGCATATCACAACCAAACCGGTGGACATTTTAATTACGGAATGGTTGCTGGAGCCGATGGATGGCATAGAGCTGGTCCGCCATTTGCGTTTGTCGCGCAATTCACCCAATCGCAGTATCCCGATTATTATGCTCACCGGCAAAGGCGAGTATGTGGATGTCACCACTGCGCGTGATGTGGGGATTACGGAGTTTCTGGTAAAACCTTTTACCGTGCAAACGCTGTTTGATCGCCTGGAACATCTGGTGGATCACCCACGCCCGTTTATTCTCAGCGAGAATTTTGCCGGGCCGGATCGCCGTCGCAAAGGTGCGCCGCCAGATGGCATGGAAAAACGCGTCACGCGGCCTCGGGAAGGCAAAAAATTCGGCAAACATTTGCCTGCCCCTGAAAAAACACCACAAATATTCCCTGCTGATCATGAAATCAAACGCGCGATTGGTTTGATCGGCCCGCTGGCCACCATCATTACGCCCGATATGCTGCAGGCCGCACAGACCGCGCTTGAGGGCATGCAGGACGAAACGCTGGGCTGGGTGCGGGAAGATTTGAAGAATCTGGAAACTGCCTTTATTGAAATTCAAAAAACACCAAATGTAGAGAAACTGAATGACATGAAGGCGGCCACCATGTCGATTAAATCACGTGCCGGGACTTTTGGTTTTACCATCCCGTCGCAGATTGCGCGGATGCTGTATTTATTTCTCACCACGCATTACGCATTGGCGCGCCCGGTGCATAACCAGGTCGTGCATCAGTTTGTGGAATCCTTAAAAGTTATTTTTGCCAATGATATTAAGGGCGAGACGGGGATTGCATCAGAGCTGGTAAAAGAGCTGGAAGAGCTCGTCAAACGCACCGCAAAATAATCAGCCCGCGCGTTTCATCGCGGTAGCAACACCCAGCATGCGGATTTAATTATTTTGGCTTTCGTCCGCTTGGAAGGGGTCTGGGCGGTTTCTCATTCATGACAGATGTAGAAAAGAAATCTGTTATTTTGACATTCAGAGCAATGGCAAGCCGTTCCAGCACGGCAATGGTTGGATTCTCCATTTCCCTTTCAAGTCGGCTGACATAAGTGCGGTCAATGACTGCATCTACCGCCAAAGCCTCTTGAGAGATGCCGCGTCGGACTCTGAGACGGCGCAAATTCCATGCAACCAATTTTTGTACATTCATAACATCTTAAAAACATCTTGATGCTGATTAAACCACGGATTATAGTCCTCATATTCATGGGGGGGACCGGATGGCCAATCTGATTATCACCATCATCTCAGTCGCGCTGGTGGCGGTGGCGGCGATCATGGGCAGTTGGTACGGCGGACAGGCCTTCCAGTCAGGGCAGGCCAAGGCTAGGGCAACCAAGATTGTGAGCGATCAAAATCAACTCGCGGCTGCCTGGCATTTGTATGCCTTGAATAATGGCATGTCTTATCGTATGCCGAGTGGCTATACGCATATAACTTTCTGGTCTGATGTGATGGTTCCCCAGTATCTGAACAGTGTGCCACGTGCATCGTTCTATCAAGCAGAGGCATTCAACCCTCAGGCAAGCTACATCAATAAATCAACAGGTACTCTACATTCGGCAACAACTATTATCGAAGGAAACGCGGTTAATATTTACCTGCTGACTGAGAGTCACAGCTGGACTGTTTGTCATGAGTATATCGCGTTAGCGGGCGAGGCCGGGGCCTATGTTCCTCGTTCGCCACCGGGCTATGCAATCAGTTTCAGTTCCGTCGATTTCGATAAAGTTCAATGGATATGCATGTTCAATGACGTTGATACCAGTGGAGATCCTTCTCCAGGCGATGTAGGATTTTATTTCTATTATATTATTCGCTAGTATTTCAACCTAGCGCAGCTTTTATTGCATACTAGCCCGCGCGCTTCATCGCGGTGGCAACATCTAGCATGCGGATTGAGAACGCCCATTCATTGTCATACCAGGCCATCACGCGCACAAGGTTGCCCGTGATCTTCACTTCGTTCAGGGCAAAATTGGCGGAGTAGGGCGAGTGGTTGAAGTCAATTGAAACCAGTGGTTCATCAAAAACGGAAAGAACACCTTTTAATTCACCTTTGGCCGCCTTGCGCATCGCATCCTGAATTTCTGCGACGGTGGTGGGGTTTTTGGGTACGAATTTCAGGTCTACCAGGGAAACATTGGCAGTCGGCACGCGAATGGCTACGCCATCCAGCTTGCCGTTCAATTCCGGTATCACCCGGCCAATGGCTTTGGCCGCGCCCGTTGAAGTTGGGACCATCGACATCACTGCGCCGCGTGCGCGCTGCATATCTTTATGGGTGCCGTCATGCAAATTCTGATCGCCGGTATAGGCATGAATGGTAGTCATGAAACCGCTTTCAATACCACAAAGATTGTTGAGAACATGCGCCACCGGCGCGAGGCAATTGGTGGTGCAGGAGCCGCAGGAAACAATTTTGTCTTCAGGCTTCAAATTTTTATGGTTTACGCCGTAGACAATGGTGGCATCGTCATCCTTGGCTGGCGCGGAAATCAAAACTTTTTTTGCACCGGCTGCCAGATGTTGGGATGCGCCTGCGCGGTCAGTGAATTTGCCTGTGCATTCAAATAATACATCAACCTTATAGGGGCCCCATTCTAATTCCCGTGCTGCAGTCCAGCGATCCAGATGAATTAGAATGGGGCCCCTATAAG
>DPZW01000107.1:3601-9780 GCA_003536545.1 Rhodospirillaceae bacterium | reverse complement strand
AACTGTAAATCACCGGTTGATTGCTCTTCCACTTCAACTTCGATGATTTTCCGATCCGGCGCACTTCCCTCCAATTGTTTCACCTGCGTTTTTTTGAAATAACCTAAATCCTTCACTTTAGTTTCAGACTGGCGCAGCTTTGCAGGGTTTAAGGGGTCGCCCTCGGCCAGGGTAAATTCGCGGCGAATAACACGGTCCTGCGTGCGCAGATTGCCCTTGAGATCAATCCGCTCCACATAGATTTTGGGGCCATCTTGCAGAGTATACGTCACATCAATGGTCCGCGCTTCTTCGTTACGCCTAACCTGTGGATTAACCTGCAGGAAGGCATAATTTTTACGGTTTAAATCATCTGTGATCGCATTGATGGTATCTTCAATTTTATCACTGTTATACCAGTCACCTGTTTCCGTGCGAATAAGTTTCTGCAGTGGCGCGGCATCCAGCCCTTCTTTTTCACTTATCACTTTGACTTCGCCAAATTGATAGCGCGGCCCTTCATTCACGGTGAAAGTCAGAAAAAACCCGCTTTGATCAGGGGAGAATTCCGCAACGGCATTTTCAACTTTAAAATCAGGATAACCAGACTGAGCATAAAAGCGGCGCAGGCGTTCCTGGTCCGCATTCAGGCGGTCGGGATCATAAACATCATTATCAGAGAGAAAATTATACCAGGCCTCTTCAATAGAAAAAACCTGATCCCGCAGGTCACTGCGGCTGAAAGCTTTATTGCCAATAAAATCAATGCGGCGAATACGGCTGTCAGGTCCCTCCGTCACTTTAAAAATTAAATCCACACGGTTTTGGTCACGCTGGATAATCTGCGGCTCCACCTTAGCGGCAAAGAATCCCTTTGCGCGGTAGAGCTGATAGATGCGGTCCATATCATCCTGCACCCGGGAAAGGGTATAAATGGAGCGCGGACCCAGTTTTAATTCACTCTTCACCCTGTCAAAAGAAATCGCATCACTGCCTTCAACAGACACACGGTTGATAATGGGGTTTTCCTTGACCAGGACAAATAGGGTGCCGTCCTCTTCGGCCAGTTTCACATCCTGAAACAATCCGGAGCGAAACAGGCTGCGCACAGATGCATCCAGCGCGGCCGATGTAGCCTCATCACCTTCGCGAACAGTCAGATAAATGCGGATGGTATTGGGATCGGTGCGTTCATTGCCTTCAATATTGATACGCGAAATCGTCCCGGCAAAAACCTGCAGGGGCAATAACAGCGCAGCAACAAAGAAAACAAACCGCATCACGAAACCAGATTAACCAAATAGCTGATAATCCGCAATTGCACGAGATCGTTCCACATGGCAAAGACCATCAGCATCATCACCAGTACCATGCCGCCGCGGTAGGCGATGTCCTGTACTTCCAACGGCACTGGTTTGCCACGCAAGGCCTCGGCGGCATAAAAGACCAAATGCCCACCATCCAGAATTGGGATAGGAAACAGGTTAATCAAACCCAGATTGATGGAAATCAAGACCATCAGCATCATCCATGGTACAAAGCCCTGCTCCGCCACTTCACCCGACATTTGCGCAATGCGCAGTGGGCCACCTAATTCTGATGATGAACGCTGGCCCATCACAATCTGTCCCAATGCCATCAGGGTATTTTTAGATACAGTATAGGTTTCCTTGACCGCCTGATAAATTGCCACCGGAATGGTTTGCTTTTGGTATGCAAGGCCCTGTGATTTAATGCCCAACATGCCAATGGGATGATCATTGCCGAAACGATCGGTCATATTATCGCGCGCCAGCGTTACCGGCACAGTTTTTGTTTCCTCGCCGCGTTGAATGACGAGGGTAACATTTTCACCGGGGCGCAGGCGCACATATTGCTGCAATTCTTCAAAGCGTTCTATGGCCTCACCATTAATAGATTTAATCTCATCACCGATCTTAATGCCAGCTGCTGCAGCTGGCATTTTTTCAATCAGGTTATCCACCACAGGTTTGGTAAAAGGCTGCCCTATCAATACAAACACAACCGTCAGCACCACCCAGGCAAAAATATAATTAGCCAGTGGCCCTGCAAAAACAATCGCTGCGCGCTTGGCAACTGGCTGAAAAAAGAATGCAACTTTCTTTTCTTCATCCGTCATGTGGGTAATGGCATCCTTGTCCGGCGAAGAGGCTGGATCTGCGTCACCAAACATTTTCACATAGCCGCCAAGCGGGAATAGGGCAAAACGCCAGCGCGTTCCGTGACTGTCATTCCAGCCAAAAACCTCCGGGCCAAAACCAATAGAAAATTTTTCAACCTTGACGCCGCAACGACGCGCGACCCAGTAATGCCCAAATTCATGAACAAAAACGAGGACCGAGATTAAGACAATAAAATAAAGCGGATAATGTACCGCGTATTGTAACCATTCCATTAGATGAGCCCCTCTGCGATCTGGCGTGCGGCCAAGTCCGCCGCCAGCAATTCCTGTATGGTATTTTGTGGCGCATTTTCTATGCGTTGCATCGCCCCGTCAATGATTTCCGTGATACGGCCAAAGCTTATTTTATCTGCCAGAAACGCCGCTACGGCAACTTCATTGGCGGCGTTCAGCGCAGTTGGCATGATCTGACCTGCGGCCAGTGCACTGCGGGCCAAACCCAATGCGGGAAAACGCAGGTCATCCGGCGGCTCGAATGACAAATTCTTAATGGCCGTAAAATCCAGCGATGCCGTGTTCAGGGCAAGGCGGCGCGGGTAGCCCAGGCAATAACCAATCGGCACACGCATGTCCGGTGGCCCCAATTGCGCCAGGATAGAGCCATCCTGATAAGCCACCATCGAATGAATAATGGATTGCGGATGCACCAGAATTTCAATTTGATCCGGCGGCATATCAAATAAATAATGTGCCTCAATAAACTCTAATCCTTTATTCATCATGGTCGCACTATCAATGGTGATCTTCTCACCCATTGACCAATTGGGATGATCCAGCGCGGCCGCACGCGTTGCAGTTTGTATTTTTTCCTGGGGCCAGTTGCGGAACGGGCCACCCGATGCGGTTAAAATAATTTTCTGGACTTGCTTTTGATTGTCCTGCTCCAGCACCTGAAAAATCGCGTTATGCTCGCTATCCACCGGCAATATTTTTGCGCCGGATTTTTTGGCTGCATTTATCATCAACGGGCCGGCACAAACCAATGCTTCTTTATTCGCCAGCGCGACTGTTTTGCCCTGCTCTATTGCCGCCAGTGTCGATGGCAAACCCGCAATGCCGACAATCGCAGCCATACAAATATCTGCATCATAACGCGCAGCTTCTACCGCCGCGCCCTCGCCTGCCGCGATCTCTACCTGCATGCCGCGCAAGGCAGCTTTTAATTCGGGATAGGCATTGCCATCTGCGATTGCGACAAAATCTGGCTGAAATTCCAAAGCTGCCGCTGCCAGTGCCGCCACATTTTTTTGCCCGACCAATGCGGCCACTTTAAATTTATCCGGGTGCTGCCGCACAATATCCAGCGTTTGCCGGCCAATAGAACCCGTTGCGCCCAGAATGGAAATCCGCTTCATCGCATTACCACGGCAACGGACGACCTGCGATAAGCTGGATAAGCGCAAATAACGGCGCGGATAACATCAGGCTATCAATGCGATCCAAAATCCCGCCATGGCCAGGAATTAATCCACCCGTATCTTTGACGTCATAAAAACGTTTCATTGCGCTTTCCAATAAATCACTGGCCTGCGCGGCGGCGGAGAGCATAAATGAAATCACAATAGTTTCCGCAAAATGATGTGTTTCCAAAATCAGCCCCAGCAACACCCCGGCCAATGTCCCGGCGATTAATCCGCCAATAAAACCCGACCATGTTTTTTTGGGTGAAACATCCGGGGCCAATAATGATCCCCCGATACGTTTGCCAATCACGTAGGCCGCTGTATCTGTGGCCCAGACCACGCCGAAAAAGAATGTCACCGCTGCGGCACCAATTGTATAACTTTGATGAATGTGAATAAGCGATAATGGCGGCAGCGTGAGATAAATTACACTGCAGGCAAACCATAGCGGACGGTTGAGATTAATATTCGCCGCCACCATCCACATTAAAAATGGCAGAACCACCAGTAAAATTAACGCGGCAGATGTGCCAAGCAATCCCTGCACAATCGCAATCAGCAAGATCAGTGAATATTGATAATGCACACTTTGCTGCCAATTGCCCGGTTCTGTCATGCGTTGCCATTCACGCACGGCCAACAGAATAAACAACCATAAATAAAGTGGAAAAATATTTGCCGGAGCCCAAATTGCCCAAATAGTCACCAGCGTAAGCGTTGTGCCCGCAATACACCGCTGCACAAAATTATTCTGCAAATGTTCACGCATGCGGGATGGGATGATATCCCATATTTTACTACGCCAACTGGCCAAGTTTACCATAACGGCGTTCCCTTTGCTGATATTTGTTAATTGCGGCATCTAAATCCTTTGCAGCAAAATCCGGCCACAAAGTTTCGGTAAATACAAATTCGGTATAGGCTGTTTGCCATAACAGGAAATTCGACAGGCGCATTTCACCCGAAGTGCGAATAAGCAAATCCGGATCCGGCAAATCAGCGGTATAAAGTGCAGATGCAAAACTTTCTTCCGTAATCTCTGCGCCCTGCGTAGCTAATTTTTGGGCGGCCTGCACAATTTCCTGCCGCCCGCCATAGCTGAGCGCAATCACCAATGTTCCTGTCACATTGTCCCGGGTTAGTTCCGCAGCATCCTGCATGAGTTTTTGCACATCCTGCGGCAATCGCGCATGATCCCCGATAAAGCGCAGGCGTACGCCATCACGATGCAGCTCCGCCAGTTCCGCACGGATATAAAGTCGCAGGAGTTCCATGAGGTCAGAAATTTCTGCCTCCGGCCGTGACCAGTTTTCAGCAGAAAATGCATAAATGGTTAAAATCTCCACGCCGCGCTCGCGCACGGCTTTCAAGGTACGCTTGAGGGCCTCCATACCTTGGCGGTGCCCCATCGCGCGCGGCAATCCGCGCGCCGCAGCCCAGCGGCCGTTACCGTCCATAATAATGGCAATATGGCGCGGGATGCGCGGTGCGGTCATTCCCCGCCCCTAAACCTGAAGAATTTCTTTTTCTTTAGCCGCCGCCAGATCATCAACGATCTTTACGTGCTCATCCGTGATTTTTTGAATTTTCTCGGACAGTTTTTTTTCTTCATCTTCTGGCAGGTCAGCTTTTTTGGCAGCGTCCATAAAATCGCGGCGCACATTGCGCACCGAAATTTTTGCGCCTTCCGCATATTTGCCTGCGGTTTTCACCAGTTCCTTGCGGCGTTCTTCAGTCATGCTAGGCAAACGCACACGGATGACATTCCCCTCAGACATTGGGTTTAATCCCAGCGGGCTTTCACGGATCGCTTTTTCTGTCGCCTTGGTCAGGCCATTGTCCCAGACCGTCACGGTAATCAACAAAGGCTCCGGCACGGAAATAGAACCTACCTGACTGATTGGCATTTCGCTGCCATAGGCATCAACCTTGATCGCATCCAACAGATTGGGCGAAGCGCGGCCTGTACGCAAACCGCTAAATTCGCGCTTGAGAACCTCGAGCGCGCTATCCATTTTCTTTTTGCATTCATCCAGATTAACTGACATTTTTATCTCCTATTTCTTTTTCTTTGCAGGCGATTTGGCTTTACCTTCTTCCACGATGGTAAATTTCCCCTTGCCGCGCATTAAATTGTAAAATGCATCTGTGTTGTGGATTGAAAATACCACTACCGGAATATTGCTTTGCCGCGCCAGCGTAATCGCCGATGCATCCATGACTTTCAAATCCTTGGACAAGACATCCATATAGGTCAGTTTATCAAAACGCTTTGCTTTGGGATTTTTACGCGGATCGGAATCATAAATGCCATCGACCTTGGTGCCTTTCAGCAGTGCGTCACAACCCATTTCACTGGCGCGCAATGCAGCCGCCGTATCCGTTGTGAAAAACGGGTTACCGGTTCCCGCAGCAAAAATCACGACCCGACCTTTTTCCATATGGCGAATGGCCTTGCGGCGGATGTAAGGCTCCGCCACCGAAGACATCGGGATGGCAGATTGTACGCGCGATGGCACGCCCGCTGTTTCCAGTGCATTTTGCAGCGCGAGCGCGTTAATCACGGTGGCCAGCATGCCCATGTAATCCGCCGT
>DPZW01000107.1:1084-3398 GCA_003536545.1 Rhodospirillaceae bacterium | reverse complement strand
GTGGCCAGCATGCCCATGTAATCCGCCGTTGCCCGGTCCATCCCGGCAGCCGCGCCGGAAACGCCGCGGAAAATATTTCCGCCGCCAATGACCACACAAACTTCGGTTTTGGATTTCTGCACCACGTTCTTGATATCGGCGGCGATGCGGGCCACCACACTGGGCTCAATCCCAAATTCCTGGCCGCCCATCAGGACTTCGCCGGAGATTTTCAAAAGGACGCGCTTAAATCGGGGTTCGGGCATGGGAAACCTATAAATGGGGCTAAATTCCAGCTGAAACTAGACAATCTCTGTAGGTGAAGCAAGTGGCAGCGGCGGGCAAACTGCCCCCAAATGGCACAAGACTTGCATAATTATTGATGAATTTTTAATGCATAACCCCAGGATATTTTCATGACGCTCATCATCTCACTTTTCAAAAACTTCCCCCTGGTTTCTGGAACCAAATATCTGGCCGCCGCAGGCGGGGATAATATCCCCGCAACGCAAAAAGGTGCAGTAACCAAACCCCTGTCGATGAATGACCTGAATGATTATCATGCCGCTTATTGCAGATCATGGGGTGAAAACGCCTCAACGCCTAGCGCGCACCAAATCGCCACAATGGAAATGTGGAACCGCATGACGGATGCACCTATTTCCGGGCTGCGTTCATTGTTCCGAGGATAAAATGGCGACCTTAGTTTTGTGTGCAAAGCTCGACTTGTAATTCAAAGTTAATTCCACACCTTGTAATAAAATGCGAAAGCATCTGGATGCTGCCAATGATAACAATCAAAAGTAGCGCCGCCCGCAGGTGTGCCGGATGGTGCCCAGGCACCGCTGCCGCTGGAGCCCATCACCGCAGTGGGACCGCGCGCCATTCTCACGATCTCCCGGCAAACCTCAGCATCATCGCCCCACCATAGCATCAAGAGCCCTGTTTGATTACTGGTCGCATAATGCTGCCACCCGGTCCCGCAGCAAGGATTACCAGTGCCACTTACGTTAGAGTACTCTCCTACGCTGTCATAATATGGTGTCAAGCATTGCGAAGGGGTTGTACCCAATCGCGGTACTGCAGGCCGTGAAGCAAGATGCGCCGGGATTAACGGTGCAAACATATCTGAACATAATGCGGTATGACTGCTAGGGATGGATGGAATGAGTGTATTGCCACCCCGTTCCAGGGCATAAACGCGCCAGGCAGCAGCTGTTTGCGATGCAGCTTCGACCAGCGCGACTGCTTTTGCTTTCGCGCTCGCGGCTTGATACGCGGTGCCGCCATAATACACGCCCATAATCGCTGCAACGGCGATAAGTGCAATCGAAATAATGGTGATGATCAGATTTGCCACGAATCCCCGCTGGCGATCAGTCTAGTTAACGGCCATACGGCGCACAAGGCAGCATAAAAAAACCCCGGCTTGCCGGGGTTTTTAAAATACGTATGAAAGAAATTAACCTGCCATCGCCTTCTGAACTTCAGCAGCGAAATCGGTTTCTTCCTTCTCAATGCCTTCACCTAATGCGAAACGCGTGAATGCTGTCAGCTTGATCGGCGCGCCGAGTTCTTTTGCTTTCGCGTCAATTGCTTCCTGCACTGTGCCTTCACCGGTGATCACATATTGCTGTTCCAGCAATACAGTCTCTTCGTAGAATTTCTTGATACGGCCTTCGACCATTTTCTCGATGACTGCATCCGGTTTGCCGCTGGCTTTCGCCTGTTCCGTCAAGACCGCACGTTCGCGCTCCAGCGCGGAAGAATCCACCTGGTCACGTGACAATGCTTCAGGCTTCGCCGCCGCGATATGCATCGCGATCTGTTTGCCCAGCTCTGCCAGTTTATCCGCAGGCGCAGCAGATTCCAGCGCAACCAGCACGCCAATGCGGCCCAGGTTCGGCGCAGACGCCGCATGGATATAACCCGCAACTGCACCCTGTGGCACCGAAAGTTTGACCGCACGGCGCAGGTTGGCATTTTCGCCGATGCCTGCAACCAGTTCGGTGACTTTGGTTTTATTCGCGTCGCTTTCAACAATTGCCTGACCATCTTTCAGAGCCGCATCCGCCATCTCACGCGTGAATGCCACAAATTTTTCGTTCTTCGCCGCGAAATCGGTTTCAATATTCACTTCGACCATCCCGGCAGACTTATCGCCAATCGCGATCGCCACCAGGCCTTCAGCCGCCACCCGGCCAGCCTTTTTCGCCGCAGAAGCAAGGCCTTTTTTACGCAGCCAGTCCACCGCCGCCTCAATGTCGCCGTTGGTTTCGGTCAGTGCCTTTTTGCAGTCCATCATGCCCGCGCCGGTCTTCTCGCGCAGTTCCTT
>DPZW01000107.1:612-849 GCA_003536545.1 Rhodospirillaceae bacterium | reverse complement strand
CATCATGCCCGCGCCGGTCATTTCACGCAGGTCTTTCACTGCTGATGCAGAAATTGTCATTTCAATTCTCCTTGTGTAATTGCGTTACGCAGCTGATTGCGGTGCGTCGAGTTCAGCAGCAGCTTCAGGATCAGACAGAATCTCTTCCTGTGGCAGTTCAGCAGAAGCACCCAGGTCGATGCCGGAGCGTTTTACTTCTTCCTTCAGGCCGTCCAAAATCGCTTCCACCATCAGGTC
>DPZW01000107.1:0-382 GCA_003536545.1 Rhodospirillaceae bacterium | reverse complement strand
TGATGGCGCGGAGTGCGTCATCGTTACCCGGGATCGGATACATGATGCCGTCTGGATCAGAGTTGCTGTCAATCACTGCCACAACCGGGATGCCCAGTTTCTGTGCTTCCTTGATCGCGATGTCTTCCTTGTTTGTGTCGATGATGACGATGATGTCCGGCGTGCCGCCCATATTGCGGATACCGCCGATAGCACGGTTCATTTTATCGAATTCAAGCTGCAGTTTCAGGCGTTCTTTTTTCGTATAGCCTGCGCCCTCTTCGCCGCCCGAGAGTTTTTCTTCGAGTTCGCCAAGGCGTTTGATCGACAATGAAATGGTCGGCCAATTCGTCATCATACCGCCCAACCAGCGGTGGTTGACGTAATATTGGCCCGAACGCGC
>DPZW01000045.1 GCA_003536545.1 Rhodospirillaceae bacterium | reverse complement strand
ATGGTGAACGTCGCTATGCCGCGTATCCGCGACTTCCGTGGCATTTCACCGAAAAGTTTTGATGGCCGCGGCAATTATGCCATGGGCTTGAAAGAGCAGATTGTTTTTCCAGAGATCAATTACGACGATGTCGAGCAGATCCGCGGAATGGACATCATGATTTGTACAACGGCAAATACTGACCAGGAAGCAAGGGCTTTGCTGGACGGTTTCAACCTGCCGTTCACTGACCGATAGGAGCAAGAGAGCAAATGGCAAAAGTCTCACGCGTAAATAAAAATAACAAAGTCGCCAGAATGGTGAAAAAATTTGCGACGAAACGCGCAAAGCTGAAAGCGGTTGCAAACGACCGTAAAGCAGATTTGGAAACACGTTTTGAAGCAACACAGCAACTGGCAGCATTGCCGCGCAATGGCGCAGCAAACCGCTACAGAAATCGTTGCGAACTGACCGGATGCCCACGCAGTGTGTACAGCAAATTCCGTCTCAGCCGTAACATGTTACGTAAACTCGCGAACGAAGGCATGTTGCCTGGCGTTCAGAAATCATCCTGGTAAGAAAGGGGATATCGGATAATGTCTATCAGTGATCCTATTAGTGATTTGTTCGCACGTATCAGAAATGGTCAGCAGGCTCGCCTGCAGGTTATTTCTGCACCTGCGTCTAAATACGTAGAAAATGTTTTGGGTGTCCTTCAACGTGAAGGCTACATTCGCACGTTCAGCCGCAAAGAGGTCAGCAAAGGCCGCGCGGATGTGAACATCGAGCTGAAGTATGATAGCGGCGCGCCTGTGATTAAGGCACTGGACCGTGTATCGACGCCAGGTCGCCGCGTTTATACTGGTATTGGTAAAATCGCAAAATTTTATAACGGTCTAGGTATCTTTATCCTGTCCACACCCAAGGGTGTTCTTTCTGATCGCGAAGCGCGCGAACAGAATGTGGGCGGCGAAGTGCTTGGCAAAGTATTCTAGGGGAGGCGCAGATGTCACGTATTGGTAAGCATGCTGTTGCACTTCCATCTGGTGTTGAAGCCAAAGTTGATGGCAACACGGTTTCTGTCAAAGGCAAACTGGGTCAGTTGACGCAGACTCTGGACCCTGAAGTTCAGGTTTCATTGGCTGACGGCAAAATCACAGTCATGCCGCACGATAAAAAGTCACGTGAAGGCCGCTCGAAATGGGGTCTGTCGCGCACACTGGTCAATAATATGGTCACAGGTGTTTCCACGGGTTACAGCAAGAAATTATTGATTTCAGGCGTAGGTTACCGTGCAGCGATGCAGGGCAAGGATCTGGTTCTGTCTTTGGGCTTCTCTCACGAAGTTCGGGTTCCGGTGCCCCAAGGCATTCAGATTGCGGTAGATAAACAGACTGAAGTGACCGTCACTGGTTTCGATAAACAACAAGTCGGCCAATTGGCTGCAGATATTCGTGCGTATAAAGAGCCTGAGCCTTATAAAGGTAAAGGTATCCGTTACGACGATGAAGTCATCCTGCGTAAAGAAGGTAAGAAAAAATGAGTCGCGCAATTCGTCTTAACAATGTCCGTACGGCTAAACGCGCTGCGCGTGTTCGTCGCCGGATTAAAGCAGATAATTCTGGCCGCATTCGCTTGTCGGTTCACCGTACCGAAACCCATATTTCAGTGCAGCTGATTGATGACACCAAAGGCATTACGCTGGCAGCTGCATCCACAATGGAAAAAGATTTGCGCAAGTCAAACAAAGGCAATATCGCGGCGGCTACGGCTGTAGGCGAATTGATTGCCAAGCGCGCCAAGGAAAAAGGCGTGACTGAAGTTGTGTTTGATAAAGGCGCATTCAAATTCCATGGCCGCGTAAAGGCACTTGCAGAAGCTGCACGTGCCGGCGGCGTAAAGTTTTAGGAGAGATAAATGGCTGAACCACAACAAAAACAACAACGCGATCGCAATGATCGCCGTCCGCGCCGCGAGGAAGAAGAAAACGATGGCCTGATCGATAAATTGGTTTCGATCAACCGCGTTTCCAAAACCGTAAAAGGCGGTCGTACCATGCGCTTTTCCGCGTTGGTGATTGTTGGTGATCAAAAAGGCCGCGTCGGTTGCGGTCACGGTAAAGCGCGCGAAGTGCCTGAAGCCATTGATAAGGCGACCAAGCAAGCGAAGCGGAGCCTTTTCCGCGTTCCCATGCGTGAAGGCCGTACGTTGCACCACGACCTGACAGGCCGTTTCGGCGCAGGTAAGGTTATTCTGCGCGCAGCACCTGCGGGTACAGGAATTATTGCTGGCGGTCCAATGCGTGCAGTATTCGAGGCTTTGGGCATCGGCGATGTCGTTTCCAAATCTGTGGGTACATCCAATCCGCACAACATGGTGAAAGCAACGCTCAACGCACTCCGGCAGGCGTCTTCGCCACGTCAAATCGCGGCACGCCGTGGCGTGAAGGTTGGTGCATTGCTGACTGCGCGCGATGGTGCTGCTAAATCTTCTGACGAAGCAAAATCTGATGAGACGAAAGAGGCTGGAAATGACTAAGACAGCAAAAAAACCGGCAGCGGCAAAAAGCGGCAAGACAGTCACTGTCACGCAAGTCGGCAGCCCGATCGGTCGCAAAGAATACCAGCGTCAAACCCTGATCGGTTTGGGCCTGAATAAATTGCACCGCACCAAAACTTTGGAAGACACACCTTCTGTGCGCGGCATGATTGATGCCGTCGCCCATTTGGTAAAAGTGGAAGAGTAAGACAATGAAACTGAATGAAATCAAAGATAACAAAGGTGCGCGCAAATCACGCATGCGCATTGGCCGCGGTATCGGCTCTGGTAAAGGGAAAACTGGCGGACGGGGCGGCAAAGGCCAAACTGCACGTTCAGGCGTTGCCATCGAAGGTTTTGAAGGTGGTCAAACACCACTTCACCGCCGCTTGCCGAAAATCGGTTTTAATAAGCCAAACCGCAAAGTCTGGTCTGAAGTGACGCTCGCGCGTTTGCAAACTGCTATTGATTCCAAGAAGCTCGATACCAGTAAAACCGTTGACGGCGCAGCATTAAAAGCTGCTGGCGTTGTGCGCCATTTGCGGGATGGCGTGCGTTTGCTGGGCACAGGCAAATTGACAGCGAAGATTCAGCTGCACCTTTCTGGTGCGACTGCATCAGCCATCAAGGCTGTTGAAGCCGCTGGTGGCAGCGTAAGCATCATCGAGCAAAAGACCTGGTTAAAAGCACCGCGCGCTGCATAATCCAGATCGAAAGAATGTTTCAATATCCCGGCCGCAAGCCGGGATATTTCTTTATGATTAACAGGGATTTAGGGTTGCTCTGAAAAGCTTGCAAACCCATATATTCCTGCTATTCCTAATTATTAACTACGAGTTTGGCGGAAAAAGAATGGCATCAGCAGCAGAGCAAATGGCAGCGAATTTCAATATGGGTTCGTTTGGTAAGGCAAAAGAATTACATAAAAGAATTTGGTTTACTCTCGGCGCATTAATCGTCTATCGCCTGGGCACATTTTTGCCAATTCCCGGAATCGATGTTGGCGTGTTGCAGGAAATTTTCCGGCAGAATGCTGGTGGCTTGTTGGGTGTATTTGATATGTTTGCGGGCGGTGCGGTGCAGCGTATGGCGATTTTTGCCCTGAACATCATGCCCTATATTTCTGCATCGATTATTATGCAATTGGTTGGCGCACTTGTTCCGTCCATTGATCAGCTGCGCAAAGAAGGTGGGGAGCAGGGCCGCCGGAAGATTAATGAATACACGCGATACCTCACTGTGGTCATCGCAGCGTTTCAGGCATACGGAATTGCCGTGGGCCTCACGCATATGACGGGTCCAGGAGGCGCGGCTGCGGTGCTTAATCCTGGTGCAGGCTTTATCATTTCAACGGTCATTACGCTGGTCGGCGCCACCATGTTTTTGATGTGGCTGGGTGAACAGATTACCAGCCGTGGCATTGGTAACGGAATTTCATTGCTGATCTTTGCAGGTATCGTTGCAGGCTTGCCACAAGGCATCGGCCAAGCATTGGAATTGGGCCGTACGGGTGCCATTCCGATTTTTGGAATCATTATTCTGTTTGTTGGCGCATTATTGATTTTGGCCTTCATTGTTTTCATGGAACGGGGGCATCGCAAAGTTCTGGTTCAGTACCCCAAACGTCAGGTGGGCATGAAAATGACCACAGGCGAAAGCAGCCATATGCCGCTGAAAATTAATGCATCAGGTGTTATGGGGCCAATCTTTGCGTCGTCTATTCTGGCATTGCCCATGACCCTTTCGGGCTTCACAACAGCCGATAGCCCGGAATGGATGCAATGGATCGCGCAAAATTTCCATCATGGCAAACCGGTCTATATGGCCATCTATGGTTTGCTGATTATCTTTTTCTGTTTCTTCTACACTTCGATTATTTTTAATCCGACGGAAACAGCGGATAATTTGAAAAAAAATGGTGGGTTTGTGCCCGGTATCCGTCCTGGCAAAAATACCGCGGATTATTTTGATTTTGTCCTTACGCGTCTGACGGTCATTGGTGCCGCTTATATTGTAATGGTTTGCCTTTTGCCTGAACTGCTCATCGGCGAATTTGGCTTGCCTTTTTATTTTGGTGGAACTTCTTTGTTAATCGTGGTTTCTGTGGGGATGGATACGGTTGCCCAGATTCATTCGCATATGATTGCACATCAATATGAAGGGCTCATCAAAAAATCACGTTTGCGGGGCACGAAATAAATGCGGCTGATTTTATTAGGTCCTCCAGGTGCAGGTAAGGGCACACAGGCCCGCCGCCTCACGCATATGTATAATATCTGTCAGCTGGCCACAGGTGATATGCTGCGCGCACATATTGCAGCTGAAGATGAAATAGGGTCGCGCGTCAAGGAAATCATGGCATCGGGACAATTGGTGCCGGATGAATTGATGATTGAAATGATCCGCAACCGCATCACCCAGCCTGATTGCGCCAAAGGCTTTATCCTGGATGGTTTTCCGCGCACAGTACCGCAGGCACAGGCCCTTGATAAAATGCTGTCAGATCTGAATTTGAAACTGGACAGTGTAATTAAATTGCAAGTGCGTGAAGAGGATTTATTGCGCCGGATTGAAGGCCGCTATAGCTGCGGTGATTGTGGTGCGAGCTATCATAAAGAATTTCAGCCAACCAAAGTGCCGGGCGTTTGTGATGAATGTGGTGGGGATCATTTTGTGGTGCGCCCGGATGATAACCCTGAGAAAATGAAAATCCGCCTGCAGGCCTTCCGTGAACAGACCACACCGATATTGCCTTATTACGAAGGCAAGCGGATTTTGAGTACTGTCGATGGTATGGCTGAAATCGGTGAAGTTTCAAATCAGATTGATGATGTTCTTTCCGAGATTGCATAAATGAAAATCCACGCCGCAATCTTCTTTTCTGCCTTAACCATCTCAGGTATCGTGTTCGCACAAACTGCACAGACCATCAATCCACGCGAAGTTGCGCAGAAGATTTACAGCCAATGCATGTCTATGCCGGACAAAAATTTTGCGCAGCAACAAAAGGCCTATTGCCGCTGCACATCCGAAAATATTTCAAAGCAAATGAGCGCACAGGAAATGGCTTCCATGGCGGCAGGTGCCGGTGCGGGAGCATCGCAGGATGAGATTGGCAAAACAATGATGAGTGATCCGCGCCTGATTCAAATTGTCAGCCAGTGTTTTTCACAGGCATTGGGTGATCAGGCTACGGGCGGATTGGCTCCATCCACGCCATCCGGCCTGGTTGGCAAGCCGTTTCAATAAAACAATTATTCGCCCAACAGTTGACGGCGTGCTTCGTCTTGCGCGGCTGTGATGGCTGATTCAATCGCTGAATCTGCCACTGTGATGCCCTTGGCGGTGAAATCAGCTCTCACCTTGCGCTTGATATCTTCCAGGCCAGCCTCTTCCAGGTTGGCGGCTACGGTCTGGGCTGCCATGGCATCCGCTTCGCTGCCGGAAAGGCCCATCTGTTCGGCGGCCCACAGCCCAAACAGCTTGGAGGCGCGGGATTCCAGGCGGAACAACATCTCCTGATCATTGGCATATTTGTTCTCGAATGCGTTTTTGCGGTCTTGAAAGGATGTCATGGGTGAAGGCCTCTAAATTCTGGGTTTTTGACTGATTTCCGGGGTTTTAACAGGGTGGGGGAGCTTTGACCAGCCTTAGTGGGGCTATGGACCAGATTTCTGAAAAAAGTCAATTAAATTGTTTGACAAGGCCCTGAAAATCCTTATAAAACGCGGTTCCGATTTGCAAATTTGACATAAATCAACAGGAGTCTCCTCGTGGCACGTATTGCCGGTGTTAACCTTCCCACGCAAAAACGCGTGGAAATCGCCCTGCGTTATATTCAGGGTATTGGTCCGGCGCATTCGCGCCAGATTTGCGCAACTGTTGGTATTCCGGCAGAGCGTCGCCTGAATCAACTGACAGAACAAGAAATTCTACGTATCCGCGAAGTGATTGATGCGGAATATACCGTAGAAGGTGACTTGCGTCGCGAAGTTTCAATGAACATCAAACGCCTGAATGACATGGCCTGCTACCGCGGTCTGCGTCATCGTAAAGGTCTTCCAGTGCGTGGTCAACGCACACACACCAATGCGCGTACGCGCAAAGGCCCTGCGAAACCAATCGCAGGTAAAAAAGTAGCAACTAAGAAATAATTAGCAGGGAACAAATGGCAAAACCATCAGCAGCAGCGCGGACCAAGAAAAAAGAACGTAAAAACGTTCCGGTTGGCAAGGCAAAAATTAATTCGTCGTTCAACAATACGCATGTAACGATGACGGATATTGCAGGCAATGTTTTGGCCTGGTCAACATCCGGCCACAAAGGTTTTAAAGGTTCACGTAAATCTACACCCTATGCGGCGCAGATGGCTGCAGAAGATGCAGGCCGTAAGGCGATGGAGCATGGCATGCAAACGGTTGAAGTTGAAGTGACAGGCCCAGGTTCGGGCCGCGAGTCTGCACTGCGCGCACTGCAATCAATTGGTCTTCGCATTACGACGATCAAGGATTTGACGCCAGTGCCACATAACGGTGTGCGTGCACCGAAACGCCGCCGCGTTTAATAAGTAGTAAGGTTTAAAAACGGCGCAGCATTATTTTTTGGCGCGCTGTTTAATTTGGTTGAAACGGTTAAAAACGATAGGGGATCCACAGTGCTGCAACGTAATTGGCAAGAACTCATTAAACCTAACAAATTGGATGTACAATCACCGGACGACAAATCACGTCGTGGCATGGTGGTTGTTGAGCCATTGGAGCGCGGCTTTGGCCTGACGCTGGGCAACGCGTTGCGTCGTATTTTATTGTCATCTCTGCAGGGGGCAGCGGTCACATCTGTAAAATTTGATGGTGTCTTGCATGAATTCTCGTCTATCCCGGGCGTGCGCGAAGATGTGACGGACATCATCCTCAACATCAAAACACTCGCCATCCGCATGACAACGGACCAGACCAAACGCCTGAAATTACAAGCCAAAGGTCCAGGCGAAGTGACTGCGGCACAAATCGAACAGGTCACAGGCATTGAAATCCTAAACCCTGATCTGGTGATTTGCACTTTGGATAAAGGCGCGTCTTTGAACATGGAGCTGACGGTTCAGCACGGTAAGGGTTATCGCCAGGCATCACAGAACAGAGACGAAGATGATCCGATTGGCTTAATTCCTGTCGACAGCATTTTCTCACCGGTGCGCAAAGCATCTTATAAGGTTGAAAACTCCCGCGTAGGCCAGATTACGGACTACGATAAATTATCGATTGATATTGAAACCAACGGCACAGTTTCTCCCGAAGATGCAGTGGCATTGGCTGCGCGTATTCTGCAAGATCAATTGGCTGTCTTCATTAACTTTGAAGAGCCAAAAGAACACACAGGTGCGGGCGGTCCGCGTGGCGAATTGCCATTCAACCGCAACTTGCTGCGGCGTGTCGAAGAATTGGAATTATCTGTGCGTTCAGCAAATTGCCTGAAAAACGACAATATCATTTACATCGGTGATCTGGTTCAGAAAACGGAGCCTGAAATGCTACGTACGCCAAACTTTGGCCGCAAATCTTTGAATGAAATCAAAGAAGTGCTCACGAACCTCGGCCTGCACCTCGGCATGGATATCCCTAACTGGCCGCCTGAAAATATCGAGGACATGATCCGCCGGATTGATGAGCAACAGTTTTAATCTGATCGTTTTTTAAGATTTTAAATGGGGCTTCGGCCCCATTTTTATTTCTTGTATTTTCCTACCAAATCCCCCATAAACACGCTCCTGCGGCCCATTTCCGGGCCAGCCGTCCGTACAGATATCTGGCGGGCAGCAACACCAACCCGCAGCGTGCGCGCTGCAGCAACATGAAGGAAACAAAACCATGCGTCACCGTCTTAAAGGCCGCTTACTCAACCGTAAATCACAGCACCGCTTGGCGATGTTCGCCAACATGGCTGCTGCGCTGATCAAGCATGAACAAATTAAAACCACTTTACCCAAGGCAAAGGATCTGCGTTCTGTAGTAGAACAGCTGATTACCCTGTCAAAAAAGGGTGGTCTGGCTAACCGCCGCCTCGCAATGGCGCGTCTGCGTGACGAGGATATGGTGAAAAAACTCTTTGATGTTATTGGCCCGCGTTACAAAGCACGTCCAGGCGGCTATACGCGCGTCCTCAAGGCGGGTTTCCGTTACGGCGATGCTGCCCCTATGGCAATTATCGAGTTGGTGGACCGTGACCCGGATGCCAAGGGTAAAGACAGCGGCCCTGTTGAATCTGCCGAAGAAGCAGCATAATTAATCTTTGACGCGGCACATTTATGCCGCTATAAGCTTGACCTATCGGCCGCCGCGGGGGAAACTCTCGGCGGCCGAAGACTGTCAACTGGTTATGCTGGCGGTCGTCAAATGCAGGGGTGTGGCTCAATGGTAGAGCATCGGTCTCCAAAACCGAGGGTTGTAGGTTCGAGTCCTATCGCCCCTGCCACTTTTAGAAACCAGGAATTTAAAATGGCTGAAAAAACAGAAAAGAAACCCATCGACCCAGGGCAGTTCCTCAAGGAAGTGCGACAGGAAGGTAATAAAGTCACATGGCCTTCGCGCAAAGAAACAGGCGTGACCACTGTGATGGTGATCTGGATGACAATTATTGCCTCACTGTTTTTATTCAGCGTTGATTTTATTATCCAACACCTCGTGCGCGGCGTGCTGGATTTATTCGCATAAAGATTTTAGGAGAAGAAAAAATGTCTGAAGTTGCAGAAGAAGTTAAAACCGAAGCTGAAGTTGGGGCCCCGGAGAATCCCAATTGGCGTTGGTATGTGATCCATGTGTTTTCTGGCTTTGAAAACCGCGTGTCACAAACCATTCGTGAAAAAGCGGCCAAGCAAAAAATCGGTAACCAATTTGGCCAGATTTTAATTCCAACTGAAGAAGTGATTGAAATTAAACGCGGCCAGCGCAAACAGGTCGAAAAGAAATTCATGCCAGGCTATGTGCTGGTACAAATGGAAATGACAGATGATGCATGGCACTTGGTAAAATCCACGGATCGCGTCACGGGTTTCCTCGGTGCAGGTAAAAAACCCACACCGATTACCACCAAAGAAGCGCAGCGTCTGATTGCCCAGGGCAAAGGCGGCACAGATGGTGAGAAAAAACCGCGCAGCCTCATTACTTACGATATTGGCGACAGTGTCCGCGTCACGGATGGTCCGTTCAACAGCTTTAATGGGACGGTTGAAGAAGTGGATGAAGCGCGCCAACGCCTCAAGGTTTCCGTATCCATCTTTGGCCGCGCAACGCCGGTTGAACTGGAATACGCACAGGTTGAAAAGGGTTAGAGATGTTGCCGGAACTCGTTTCTTCTATCTTATCAGGCGGTGCATACGCCTGGTGGGCAATCGCATTGCTGTTGCTTTTGGTGGAAATGATGATCCCGTCGAACTGGCTGTTGTGGCCTGGCCTCGCAGCGTTCGCCACAGGCGGCATGTTGATGCTGTTTCCTGCAATGGAATGGCCCACGGCAATTTTGTTTTTCGTTGCGGTTAGCCTGCTGTTATTATTAATCGGTCGCCGCTATGTGCGTCTGTCAGATGGTAATACGGATGCCCCCAATCTAAATAACCGTGCAGGCCGTATGGTGGGTCGCCGCGGTGCGGCCTTAATGGACGGTGCAGACGGGATGTCGCGCATCCAGATCGACGGCATTGAATGGCCCGTACGCCGCGAAGGTGGCGGGGGAATTCTGGCGGGACAGGTTCTGGAAGTCACCGCCTTTGATGGCACGACACTGGTCGCAAAGGTTATTCAAGTTTAACCAATGTCGGCTGAAACTTTATCCCGCATCCGTAATTTTTCAATTATTGCCCATATTGACCATGGCAAATCCACGTTGGCCGATCGCCTGATTCAAAAATGTGGCGGACTGGAAGAGCGCGAGATGAAAGCGCAGGTTCTGGACAGTATGGACATTGAACGTGAGCGCGGCATCACGATCAAGGCGCAAACCGTCCGCCTGGCCTATAAGGCTAAAGACGGCATTGAATATCAATTGAACCTGATGGATACACCCGGTCATGTGGATTTCGCTTACGAAGTATCACGTAGCCTCGCGGCCTGTGAAGGCTCGCTGCTCGTGGTAGATTCCACGCAGGGCGTAGAAGCACAGACACTGGCAAATGTGTATCAGGCCATCGATAACAATCATGAAATTTTACCCGTCATCAACAAGATTGATTTGCCTGCAGCCGAGCCTGAGCGCGTGAAAGAGCAGATCGAAGAAGTGATCGGCATTGATTGTTCGAATGCTGCCGAAATTTCCGCCAAATCAGGCATCGGCATCGATGAATTACTGGAGAAGATTGTGACCGTTCTGCCGCCCCCTAAAGGCGACCGGAATGCCCCACTAAAAGCACTCCTCGTTGACAGCTGGTATGATTCATATCTGGGCGTGATGATTTTGGTGCGCGTGGTGGATGGTGAACTCAAGACCGGACAAAAAGTGCGCTTTATGGCCGCGGGTATGGCCTATGAAACAGACCGCGTGGGAATTTTTACGCCCAAACCGGTAATGACAGGCGTATTGGGCCCAGGTGAAATGGGTTTCATCACTGCGGGCGTAAAGGATATTTCCTTTACCAAGGTTGGCGATACCATCACGCTGGACCGCGCGCCGGCGGCGGAGCCTTTGGCTGGATTTAAGCCATCAATCCCAGTTGTTTTCTGCTCACTCTTCCCAACTGATAGCAGTGAGTTTGAAAAGCTGCGCGAGAGCCTGGGTAAACTGAAGCTCAATGACGCCAGCTTTCATTATGAACAGGAATCTTCGGCTGCGTTGGGGATGGGTTTTCGCTGCGGCTTTTTGGGCCTTTTGCATATGGAGATTATCCAGGAACGCCTGGAGCGCGAATTTAATCTGGATCTGATCGCCACTGCACCTTCTGTGGTTTACCGCCTGCATATGGGCGGCGGGGTCGATAAAGACAAAATGATTGAGCTTTATAATCCGGCGGATTTCCCGGACGTCACGCTCATCAAATTTATTGAAGAACCATGGATCAAAGCGACTATTCTATGCCCCCAGGAATATCTGGGGGGTCTCCTGCAACTGTGCGAGGAGCGCAGGGGCGAGCAGGTGGAGATGAACTATGTCGGCAACCGGATGATGCTGGTCTATATGCTGCCGCTGAACGAGGTGGTTTTTGATTTCTATGACCGCCTGAAATCCATCTCCCGCGGCTATGCCAGCTTTGACTATACGCTAGATGAATACCGCGAGGGGGATCTGGTCAAAATGGCCATTCTGGTCAATGGCGACCCTGTGGACGCCCTTTCCATGATGGTGCACCAGTCTCAGGCTGAGCGGCGCGGCAGGCAGTTATGCGAAAGATTAAAAGATTTAATTCCAAAGCAATTGTTTAAGATTGCCATCCAGGCCGCTATTGGTGGCCGGGTAATTGCCCGGGAGACGGTTTCAGCGATGCGGAAAGACGTGACGGCCAAATGTTACGGCGGCGATATTTCCCGTAAGAAAAAGCTGCTGGAAAAGCAAAAAGAGGGTAAAAAGCGCATGCGCCAGATCGGCAATATCGATATCCCCCAATCCGCCTTTATCGCAGCTCTGCGCATGGGGGATGAATAGGGCTGAAAGTAATTAATTCCTTTAAAAATGCGCTAATTTTTGATAATTTTGCATTTACGCATCAAAATACAAAAGTTACTGAGCATGGCAAACCCAAAGATACTAGATCCGGATCAACCCCCTGAAGTGCACAGCGTGGCAGATCTACTAGCGCAGCACCGCTCAAATCGACAGAAGATTCATGATCTTCAGATAAAATTATACAGGGATAGGCTTACCCGCCTAATGAGCCGAGACGGGGCTGCCTTGTATCTCCAAACCATGGCGGCCCATCTGGACGATGTAGGTGCCGTTGTTGTTATCAGTGTTGATATGGATCATTTTAAACAGGTAAATGATGCTTACGGTCATAAAGTAGGCGATATTTTCCTGAAAGAAGCCTCTGCGAGAATTGCAAATATGACGCGTGGCTTTAAACACACGGTAAGTCACCCAAAGCGTGAAAATAAAATGGAAGCTTTTCTGGCAGCTTTGGAAGAGAATGGTCTTCCATTGGATGCTGATGTGTCGCCAGATTATAGCAATGATAACCCACCACAAACTGTGGGTGCCAGCATCCGCTACGGCGGCGAGGAATCCCTGATCATTCTTCCTTTGGGTGAAACTGATAATCCTTATCAGGTTGCTGCGAAAATCGGGAAGCGTATTTGTGATGCATTGTCGGATGATCCTTATGATCTGAGCCATGAAAAAAATGGCCAAACCATAAAGCTTTTTGTGTCAAAGACAGCGTCTATCGGTGTTGCAGTCGTTCAACCTGATGAATTATCCGCTGTATTTTCTGGTGAGCCCGATGACTGGTTGAGTGATCTAAATAATTGTTCGGATGCAGCATTATACTGTGCCAAAGATAATGGCCGCAGCCGTGTAGCCCTCAGATTACCAGACCAAACCAATAAAATTATTTATATGCATCCAAAAGGTGAGGGAAAAATGCCGGGTGGTGTGAATATTAAGATTACACCGCGTGATCTGGTGGCTTAATTTGTAACTCACGCTTGGCTTGCAATTTCACACTTTAGTAACGAATCCCTGCGAGAATTAATAATATTGCTCTAAAAGCATATTAAACTTCGCACATGCCAGACAATTTTCATATTTATGATTCTGAAAGCGAATTCGCGCGCAATGCGAAGACAATCCCGCAACTTTTAGAATCCGCTAAATTTTTCCGAGAATTGTCGGAACATTATCGCAACATGGCTCTGTCGGATGAGCTGACAGGCCTGCCCAACCGGCATGCCACTGCGGCCTATATTGATGGCATATTATCTACTGTTCATCAGCATGGTCGTCATTTTGGGATTGCCGATGGATTTTTGATCATTGCCTGTGACATTGATAAATTCAAATCTATTAACGATACCATGGGGCATGATGCGGGTGATGCGGCACTGACGGAATTTGCACGGCGGCTGGGTGGGTCTGTGCGCAGCAAGGCAGATCCTGATAACCATCAGAACCGTCGCCAATATGACGGCTATGGCATAGAAACGGATCTGGTGGCGCGCCATGGCGGAGAAGAGTTTTTGCTTATTCTGCCGATGCCACGCAAAGATAATATGAATATATACGAAGTTTCATGCCGGATTCAGGAGCGTGTGTGTGGCGTGTATGAGCTGGGTGAGGGGCGAAGCTGGCCCATGAGCATGTCGATGGGGATTGATTTTATTTCCTGGTATGAACTGGAAAAATTTATTTCAGAATTTGGCAATGATAGTCTGACAAGCAAAAGCACCCAAATGCACAAATTTTTATTTGATGGAGCAGATGGGGCATCCTATGAAGCGAAAAACACGGGCCGCGCCCGCAGCTGTTTGTGGCACAAAACCACAAGGAAAACGGACACCATCTATGTTTATGGCGGGCCGGTTTCTGGTGCGGTGATGGAATCCCGCGCACAGGATGCAGCATTGGGCGGCCTCCAATCCTAGCTGCCGGGATATTGTTGCGCCGATGCAATCGCGCTATGACTGCGCTGTGCAAAATAAATCCCTGTCCAACTTTCTGTTTTTAATTGCCGCCATGGTATTGATCATGGCCGTTATCGGCGCGGCCACGCGCCTGACGGAATCCGGCCTGTCGATTGTGGAATGGAAACCAATTTCAGGCGCAATTCCGCCGATGACGGAAATGGACTGGCAACAGGAATTCCAAACCTATCAATCCAGTCCGCAATTTCAGAAAGTGAACCAGCATATGACGCTGGCGGAATTCAAAAATATTTTCTGGTGGGAATGGGTGCACAGGCAATGGGGCAGGTTGATTGGTCTGGTTTATGCGGCGGGCCTTGTGTGGTTCTGGCTGCGCAAACAGATCCCGGTGAATTATAAAAAACCGTTGATCGGCCTGCTGCTGCTTGGCGGCGCGCAGGGGTTGATGGGGTGGCTGATGGTAAAAAGTGGATTGGTGGATGATCCTGCCGTATCGCATTACCGCCTGGCTGCGCACCTATTTTTGGCGGTATTGATCTATATCTGGGCCTTGTGGCTGGCGATTTCCATTCGCCGGGGGTTACGGCAAATAGCATTAGAAAAACCGAAAATGACCCCGCTGCAGAAGCATAGCATTGCAACTTTGTGTGTTGTCCTGCTCACAGTCATTTGGGGTGCGTTCGTTGCCGGGCTGGATGCGGGATTATTATATAACACCTGGCCGTCCATGGACGGGTATTTTTCGCCGCCGGATTTCTGGCATCTGTCGCCCGCATGGCTGAATTTTTTTGAAAATCACGGCGCGGTGCAGTTTATTCACCGGATGCTGGCGTATCTGGCAGTATTAATGTGTATCGCAATCGGCGTCATGACGTTTGTGCGTAAAATTCCTGCGGCACGTACTGGCTATGCGATTGCGGCGATGGGAATTCTGCAGGTCTTGTTGGGGATTATCACTCTTTTAACGCAGGTGCATTTGCATGTTGCCGTCACGCACCAGGCAGGCGCGTTTGTGTTGATTGGATTATTGGTCATGTGGTTGCAGCAGTTACGCCACCGGAGCCCATAAAATATCATTGATATTTTCTGCTCCCGTGGCCAGCATCACTAGGCGGTCCATGCCCAATGCGATGCCGCTGCATTCAGGTAATCCGGTTTCCAGTGCGGCGATAAAATCCTCATCAATCGGATAGCGGAAGCCGTAGGTCTGCTCTTTGTAATCCATATCCGCTTCAAAACGCGCACGCTGCTGCGCGGCATTCGTCAATTCGCTGAATCCATTCGCGAGCTCCAAACCGCAGACATATACTTCAACGCGCTCGGCCACGCGCGGATCAGACTCCTTGATTTTTGAAAGTGCGGCCATATGCGCCGGGTAATCATAAAGCAGGGTCGGCGCAGGTGTGCCCAGATAAGGCTCAATACGTTCACCCATAATGCGGAAGAAAATATCATCCCAATTATCGCCGTCATCGGTGCGCACGCCAATGCGCGTGGCTTCGGCACGCAAGGCAGCGGCATCCCCCACGGTATCAAGCAAATTAATTTTACAATATTGCCGAAAGGCATCTGCCACAGAAATTACCTGCCACACGGAAAACGGATTGCTGATTTTTCCTTTATAGCGGTACAGCTGAATCTTGCACGCCGTCGCAACACCGCGCAAAAGTTGCACGCAATCATCCATGATTGCCCAATAATTCGCGCCGGTGCGGTACCATTCAATCATTGAAAATTCCGGGCTATGTGTGGGCGAATTTTCGCGGTTCCGAAACGTGTTGCAAATCTGATAAATATTACCTGCACCGGCCACCAATAATTTCTTCATCGCAAATTCTGGCGAGGTGTGCAGATACATTTTCTGGCGCGGCGAACCGTCGTGATTTTCCAAAACCGTGTGGAAGGCCATAATATGCGGCTCCAGCCCGGGTGAGGTCTGCAGGGCGGGGGTCTCAACTTCATGGAAGCCGCAACTATCAAAATAGGCACGAGTCGCGCTGATAACCTGCTGCCGCAATTTTAAAAGGGGCAGGCGGGGCTGGAATGAATGTGGTTGCCACCAGGCCATGCCTACTGCTATTAAGCCACGGATAGAAAAACACAAGAGAGTCCTATGAAAGTAGCAGCAATTACCCTTCGCGGCGGCAACGTGGTTGAGCATGAAGGCAAATTAATGGTCGTCGTGAAGAACGAGATTAACCAGCCGGGCAAGGGGGCATCTGTGTCCCAGCTTGTCATGCGCGATGTCCGTACCGGCAATAAAATGGAATTCCGTTTTCGCACCCAGGAAATGGTGGAGCGCGTCCGTCTCGACCAGATTGAATGCACGTTCCTGTTCGGCGATGACAGCGGTTATACCTTTATGAATAAAACAGATTACGAACAGATTTCTGTGCCTAAAGATATCATGGGGGACCAGGCCGCCTATCTGCAAGATGGGATGGAAGTTGAAATTGAAAGTTATGAAGGTCGTCCATTATCTGTAACATTGCCGGATACAGTGACATTAGAAGTTGTGGAAGCGGAGCCGGTTGTCAAAGGCCAGACGGCATCGTCATCCTATAAACCCGCCATTCTATCAAATGGTGTCAAGGTTATGGTGCCGCCGTTTATTGAATCAGGTGTAAAAATCATCGTGCGCACGGAAGATTCCACTTACATTGAGCGTGCAAAGTAATGGTGGCTCCTGCTCGCTCTGCGAATATGACCGTTATGGTCCGCGCTGTTGAAAAGGCAGGTCGCGCACTGGTGCGCGATTTTGGCGAGCTTGAAAAGCTGCAGGTCACCAAAAAAGGTGTGGGCGATTTTGTCACGCATGCGGATTATAAATCTGAGAAAATTTTGTTTGAAGAGCTTTCCAAAGCACGCCCGGATTACGGCTTTTTGCTCGAGGAAGGCGGCGAGCGCAAAGGTAAAAATCCAGATTATGTGTGGGTGATTGATCCTGTTGATGGCACAACCAACTTTATGCATGGCATTCCATTCTGGGCGATTTCGCTTGCGCTGGTTTATAAAGGCAGACCGATTGCGGGCATTGTATTCAATCCCATCAACGATGAAATGTTCTGGGCAGAACGCGGACAAGGGGCCTATATGAACGCGGAACGCCTGCGCGTTTCCGGTCGCCGCGAATTGGATGAAGCGGTTGTTTATACGCATTGCTATTTTTCAGGCCGCCGTCCGGTTGGATTGCCGCAGGCGCAATTTAAAAAGATCGTCGCGAATATCGCCGCTCAGCGTAACTTGGGCTGTGCATCGCTCGCGCTGGCCTATGTTGCTGCCGGAAAAATTGAAGCCTTTGTTGAGCGCGGACAAAAGGCCTGGGACGTCGCCGCAGGTATGCTGATCGTCCAGGAGGCCGGCGGCTATGTGACAACTCATGATGGCGCAAAAGACAAGCTGCCCTATACGGATAATATCCTGGCCGCAAATCCCAAAATCCATGCCAAATTGCTGGCCATATTGAACGACAAGGAATAAGCCTTGCCGCCCGCCCCCTAAATCCGCTAGAAACCACGCATGTCCAAAGAAGATCTTATTGAATTTGACGGCCAGGTGATTGAGCTTTTGCCCAATGCCATGTTCCGCGTGAAACTTGAAAATGATCATATGCTGCTCGCGCATACCAGTGGTAAAATGCGTAAAAACCGTATTCGTATTCTGGTGGGTGACCGCGTGCGCGTGGAAATGACGCCTTATGACCTGACCAAGGGCCGCGTTATTTTCCGTTATAAATAAAATGGGGCTGATCCTCGCATCCGCTTCGCCGCGCCGCAGCGATCTGCTCGCGCAAATTGGCATTACGCCAGAAAAAATTATTCCTGCTGATATAGATGAAACGCCAGGCAAAACGGAATTGCCGTTGTCTTACGTCAAACGCATGGCAGATGAAAAAGCAGCTTTGGTGGCACAAAAATATCCGAATGATGTGGTGTTGGCTGCAGATACCATCGTGATGGTGGGCCGCCGCATTTTGGGAAAACCTGTTAATGCCAAAGACGCGGCGCGCATGCTGAAATTATTATCCGGTCGCCGCCACAGCGTTTGTACGGCTGTTTGCGTCATGGCTAATCAGAAAGCCAGATCACGCCTGGTGGAAACCGTTGTGCAATTCAAACGCCTCAGTGAGGCTGAAATCAACGGCTATCTCGCGTCAGGCGAGTGGGAGGGCAAGGCAGGGGCCTATGCCATCCAGGGCCGCGCGGAGGCATTTGTGAAGGCCATTAACGGTAATTATTCAAATATCGTGGGTTTGCCACTGATGGAAACAGCTGGCCTTTTAGAAAATATTTGACATTCTAGCGGCCACTTCCATATATTCGTTTTGCAGGGTGCAAATGCACCGGGCCGTGGGATTTGAGGGGCAGCTTGCTTCACGTAAAATAAAGCTAAAGCGCTACGGCCAATGGTCATCCGCCAGTAATCGTAGTCCCATAACAACGTGGTGACTGTGGCTGTGCGGGCTTTTTCCTCCGTATTCTATTGTCGCCGCATAACAAATGTGCGGAGATTTTTTTATGGCTTCTACTTTAGGCAATTACGCTCAAGACCTTCTGAAGGGTACTTCGGTAATTCCTTATACCAGTGTCGGTATCACACAAATTACCGATACTGCAGATACTAATGCGCGCCGTAAAGTTTTGGGAGCTTACACGAAATGGTGCGGTTTGACAGGTTTGCGTGATGCGCAAGTGGCTGTCGATCCTGGCCTCAGCACCATTAAAATCGGTTTTGCTGCGTCTGAATTGATTCACGGCGCGGAAAGACCAGACCGCGTTTTAGTGGGGGTTAATTGTTCGGGGCCCGATAAGGATAAGGAACATGTAGGCGCGGAAAACAACCACCGCAAAGATTTTTATGTCGCCTTGCTTGAAAGCGGCGATATTGTCTGCGGCAGTGTAAACGGCCATGAATTTTCGTATATAAAGCCGGATATCAGGGAATTGTATCGGTTGACCACAACAAATTCACGCGACTCGCAATTCCGATCATACGAGGAATTGCCAAAGGGACTGTTGTTATTCGCGAATGAAGAGACACGCCAGCGGGGTATCGAACTAAATGTTTTCGAAAGAGTTGAAAATATCGATGACATTATTACTTCCCCACCGGATGTTCCGCATGTTGTGGAAGTCGATAATTTCCAGAATCCAAAAATTTGTACGACGCCTGAATATCTGGATTTCTTGCGCGGGCAGGAAGGCCGGAATGTTCAAATCGCATTCGGCAGGCAATCACTTGAGCTTGGCTTTGATCCCAAGGAAGACTTTGGTGCGGAATTTCCCGCGCAAGTAACCGCAAGCTTTTTTGAGGCGCCGGTTGGGACGAATATTCTGACCACGCGCTCTAGTTCAACCCTCACGCGCGGTCAAGCAGTGCCGATGCTGGCAACATTGCGCGCGAATCCTGCGCTCACAGATCCGGCTTATCCTGTGCCGCAGGTTGGCGCGCCGGTAAGGATCGCACCACTAGGGCCATAGTGTTAGTTCTAGAGTTTCGAGGTTTTTTAAAACAATCCTAGACAAGAGGCGGGGGGGTCCGCTATAACCCCCAGCTCAAGGTTTATTCGTGCCTGGGTAGCTCAGTCGGTAGAGCAAGGGATTGAAAATCCCTGTGTCGTTGGTTCGATTCCAATCCCAGGCACCATTTTTAAGGAGAACCCTCATGAAAGCTTTGCTCCTCTTCGTCCCGATGATTTTCTTATCTGCTTGCGCCACGATGCTGCCAGGGGCCCAATGCCCTATGCCATGCTGTCAAAAGATGGAAAGTTGCACAATGGATTGCTGTCAGAAAATGGACGGAAAAACATCTGCAACAAAAGCCCATAGCCATTAATTTCCCGGTTTGGTAGCATTTACCTTCATCATACGTTATTCTATCTGGAGAAACTCATGCGTCAAATTTTTGCAATTTTATTAATCGCTACGCTTACGGCTTGTGCAGGAACAACCACACAATATTCGCGGGCAGATCAACAATCTGTGGCAGATGAAGCCGCGCGCCTTGATAAAATTTCAAAGGCTGGAAATATTTCCGCCAGTTACACGCCGGTCAAGTTAACCGATTCTCGCTATACACCCGAAGATCGCATGGCGATGATAGCCGGCCGCATTTTAACAGCAGCAGCTCCGTATTGCGGCAACCGGATTGAAAATTCATTCCTGCTGGGGGTGCGCAGCTATCAAAATGCGCCTGTCACTATCACCAGTCCACTCGCCGTAAAGGCATCCGGTGAGAAAAATGATATCCAATACGGCGATGAAATTCAGATGGTGGATACCACATCTATTGGGAATGGAACACCGGGATTGCAAACCCTCGTCTCTCTCCTCACCACAGCCGCAAAAAATAACAAGCCTTTGACGTTACAGGTTCAGCGCAAGGGCGTGAGCAATCTTATCCGTGTGCGCCTGCAGCCTGTGCCGCGCTGCAGTTTTGGTCTGGTTGTGGAAAACAATACGCAGGAACTGAATGCCTATGCAGATGGCAAAGACCTGCACTTTACGTTGCCCTTAATGAATTTGCTGAGTGATGATGAGCTGGCCTTCGTTGCCGGACATGAACTCGCGCATAATATTCTGGAACACGTCAGCAAAACACAAAATAATGCGGCTGTGGGCGGGCTTGGCGGTACGCTCATTGATCTAATTGCAAACAGCCAAGGCGTGAATACCGGGGGTAAATTCGGTAACATCGGCGCGAGTATGGGTGTGATGAAATATAGCCAGGACTTTGAACGCGAGGCGGATTATGTCGGCATGTATATCACCGAACTTGCTGGTCTGCCGCCCGAAGCAGCGATTGGTGTGATTGAGAAATTTTCAAAACAGAATCCGGAGAGCATCCGCTACGCATCGACTCACCCCGCCAATGCAGAGCGTGCCGCTAATGCACGCTTAACGCTGGCAGAGATTCGGCAAAAGCAGGCCACAGGGCAGCCTTTGCAGCCGAATATGCGTCCGCCGGAGTAGGCTTGCCCTCACGCCATAATATACCTATATCTATGGCCACATGATGCGAACCATTCTCACACTTATTTTGCTGGCAGTCATTGGTTATGGCGGCTGGTATGCTTATCAACATTTTATCGTCGGCGGCGCAGGGGGCGCGGGTGGTGGCGGCATGGCAGGTTTTGCAATGCCGGTTGAAGGCACAACCGTGCAACCTGAAGCTTTGGCGATTGTTCTCAATGCCACTGGCACGATCTCTGCTGATGCCGAAGCAATATTAAAAGCTGAAATTGCCGGTCGTGTTGAAAAGATATTATTTGAAGAAGGCGGTAGAGTTTCCAGCGGTGCACCGCTGATTGAAATTGATGCCCGCAGCGCGCGCGCAAATTTTGAGCAGGCGCAGGCGAGTGCAAGTCTTGCGCGCCAGAATATGCAGCGCATGCAGCCACTGGCAGGTTCGGGCGCGATTGCAGCCACAGAGCTGGACCAGTTTGCCGGGAATGAAAAAATTGCCATTGCAAATGAACGCGCCGCCGCAGTTGCACTCGATAAAGCAACAGTCAAAGCTCCGTTTTCCGGCAGAATTGGTATTCGCCGCGTGAATTTGGGTGATTACGTGCAGCCGGGCCAGGAACTGGTGATGGTAACGCGCGCCGATGATGTACGCATTGAATTTACAGTGCCAGAGCAACAAGCTGCGATGGTTTCTGCCGGGCAGGCGATTAGCTTTACCAGTGAAATTGCGCCGGGTGAAAAATTTGAAGGTACAATTGTTGCAACCGAACCATCCATTGATATGAATGGTCGCCAGATGCGTGTTCTTGCCCGTGCTGATAACGCGGATGGAAAATTACGTCCGGGCGGGTTTGTAAATATTTCTGCAACCGTCGCAGAAAAGTCAGATACATTGCTGGTCCCGGAAGGCGCACTTGTGCCCATGGGTGATCAACAGTTGATTATGGTGGTGGGTGCAGATGGCGCAGTGCAACCGCGTCCAGTAAAATTAGGCCTGCGCCAGGCTGGCCGCGTTGAAGTTACCGAAGGATTATCCGCAGGTGAAACCGTGGTGACTGCGGGGCAAATGAAGCTTGCCCCCGGTGCCAAAGTACAAATTTTGCCACCACCTGGTGCCCAGCCTGCAGCAGCTGAACCCGCTGCTGCAACAACAGACACACCCGCAGCCATCGCGCCAGAGGCAACGGAGCCAACAGCCGCAGTGCCCACTGAAATGGAAGCAGAGCCCGTTATCCCCGAAGCTTTAACGCCCACTGATGAAACAGCTGCACCTGCATCAGAAGATTCCGGGGAAACCACTCCGTGAATTTCGTAGAACTTTGCATTCGCCGCCCTGTTCTTGCGATTGTTATTAACATCATCATTATTCTGTTGGGTGTGGTGGCTTATGATCGTCTGACCATTCGCGAATATCCAAATATTGATGTGCCGGTTGTCACCGTTGCAACCACTTATCGCGGTGCCAGTGCCAGTATTATTGAAAGCCAGGTTACCAAGCCGCTTGAGGATTCTTTATCCGGTATTGAAGGCATTGATTTCATCAAATCCATTTCACGCTCAGAAAACTCACAAATCACAGTGCAGTTTCGTCTGGACCGAGATGCAGACAACGCTGCGGCCGATGTCCGTGACCGCGTGGCGCGCGCGCGCGATCTGTTGCCGGACGAAGTGGATGAGCCGGTCACGTCCAAGGTAGAGGCTGATGCCCAGCCCATTATCTGGATGGCTGTGTCATCGGATCAGCATGATGCCTTGCAGGTTAGTGAGTCAGCAGATTTAATCGTCAAAGACCGCCTGCAAACGATACCCGGGGTGGCGAATGTGTTGTTATTTGCCGAACGCCGTTATGCGATGCGAATTAATCTGGATCCAGAAAAGCTCGCTGCCTATGATTTATTGCCCGCAACTGTTGAGGCAGCTATTCGTGCACAAAATATTGAAATTCCGGCAGGCAGGATTGAAAGCACGGACCGCGAATTTACCGTTCTTGCACAAACAGACCTGAATACGCCCGAAGAGTTTCAAAATATTGTCATCAAGCAGGCGGGAACGCATTCTGTGCGTATCCGTGATGTGGCGACCGTGGGTCTGGGCCCGCTGGAAGAACGCCAGATCGCACGGTTTAATGGCAAGCCCACAATTGCGCTCGGCGTCATCAAACAATCCGTTGCGAACCCGCTTGAAATCTCAAAATCCATTCGCGCGATACTGCCGGATTTAAATACGGTACTGCCCACGGGCATGAAAGCTGAAATTGCCTATGACAGCTCGGTCTTTATCGATGCTTCGATTAAATCCGTGTTCCACGCGATTTTTGAAGCGATTGGGCTGGTTTTGATCACGATCTTTTTATTCCTGCGTTCTGGCCGCGCCACGCTGATTCCCATGGCAACCTTGCCGGTTACGTTAATCGGTACACTGGCCGTGATGTATGCTTTTGGTTTTACGATTAATACCCTGACGCTTTTGGCGATAGTTTTGGCCATCGGCCTTGTGGTCGATGACGCGATTGTGGTGCTGGAAAATTCCTATCGCCATATTGAGCGCGGACTGGATCCGCTGCATGCCACCGTGAAAAGCATGCGCGAAATTACCTTTGCCGTGATTGCGATGACGGTGACATTGGCAGCGGTATTTGCACCGATTGGTTTCTCAACGGGCCGCACGGGTAAATTATTTACGGAATTTGCACTGACACTTGCCGGTGCGGTTTTAATTTCCGGCGTGGTCGCACTCACGCTCTCGCCGATGATGTGCGCAAAACTGCTCAAAGATCATGATGCATCCGATGCAGGCTGGTCTCGCGCGATTGACCACTTCCTGCGCTGGCTGGATACCAGTTATAAATGGACATTGCGCCGCGTTCTGCGTGCTTCGCGCGTGGTGGGGATTGCGGTGCTGCTCGTCATTTTGGGGGCTGCGGCATTATTCACCACCATTCCCCAGGAACTGACGCCATCTGAAGATCGCGGGATTATTTTTGCCATTAGTTTGGCCCCGGAAGGGGGGAGTCTGGCCTATTCCGACCGTTATGTGCAGATGATGGAAGGGATCTTTAATGAACAGGTCAAAGAAAAGGCCTGGAATTTTGTGGCGATTGGTTTTCCTTTTGTAACCCAAAGTTTTTATGTCATGGGGGCAAAAGACTGGGGGGATCGTTCACGCACCACCATGGACATTGTTGCACAGGTTTCACCAATGTTATTCGGTATTCCTGGCACGTTAAATTTTGCGGTCAATCCGCCGTCATTGGGTGAAAGTCCAACGTCGCGCCCAGTTGAATTTGTGATTCAAACAACGGGCGATTATCAGCATTTGAATGAAACCGTGAATAAAGTCATGGCAGAGATGGCCAAAAATCCGGGCTTCGTGCAGCCGGATAGTGATTTAAAATTGAACAAACCAGAACTGAGAATCACGATGGATCGTGATCGCCTCGCGCAGCTGGGCATTTCCGTTGATGTTGTAGGCCGGACATTAGAGACCATGCTGGGCGGCCGTCAGGTGACGCGCTTTAAACAAAAGGGCGAGCAATATGACGTGCTGGTGAAAATGGATGATGCGCGTCGCCAGACGCCGAATGATTTGCTGTCTATTCAGGTGCCAACAGCGCAGGGTGCGATGGTCCCGCTGCGCAGTTTGGTGAGCTTACGCGAAACCGTTGCGCCGCGTGAATTGAACCATTTTGATAAATTGCGTGCTGCCACCATTTCCGCCAACCTGATGCCGGGATTGGTATTGGGTGATGCCCTCAAATTCATGGAAGAAACAACAAAGAAGGTGGATCCAGCTGCCATGGTGACTTATGGCGGCGTATCGCGCGAATTTAAACTTTCCAGCAGCTCACTCGCGTTTATTTTTATCCTCGCGTTGGCGTTCATTTACCTTGTGCTCGCTGCGCAGTTTGAAAGTTTTGTGGATCCGATTATTATTTTGCTGGCGGTGCCCCTGGCAATTTCCGGCGCATTGTTGACGATGAAACTCACTGGCAACTCACTGAACATCTATACGCAAATTGGCTTGATAACCTTGATGGGATTAATCGCCAAACACGGGATTATGATCGTGGAGTTTGCCAACCAACTGCAAGATCAGGGCCTTGAAAAGGCACAGGCAGTTTTGCATGCCGCTGCCGTACGTCTACGCCCCATTTTGATGACAACCTGTGCGATGGTTCTGGGTGCAGTGCCATTGGCATTTGCTGTGGGGGCAGGTGCGGAAAGCCGCAGTGCCATTGGCATGGCCATTGTGGGCGGAATGTCGTTCGGAACATTGTTCACGGTTTTCGTTGTGCCGGCATTATATGTTTTGATGGGGCAGCAGCGTCGCGCGGTTGTGATTGACGAGAGCAGGCTGATTTAGCCATGAACAGCATCGCCCTCAAGATGCTGATCGGAGACACAACTAAATATGTCTCCCTGATAATCGGAATTACGTTTGCTGCACTGATCATGACGCAGCAGCCATCCATTTTCTGGGGCCTGATGACACGTACTTACGGCTTTATTGATGATATCGGTTATCCGGATCTGTGGGTGGTGGATCCAGAGGCACGCTATATTGATGATGTCAAACCTATGTCTGACACCATGCTGCAGCGTGTGCGCAGTATCGAAGGTGTGCGCTGGGCAACGCCCCTGTTTAAAGGTAGCACCGAAGTTTTGCTGAGTGATGGCAGTTTTGAGAACAGCACGCTGGTCGGGATTGATTCCACCACCATGATTGGCGCACCGCCTAAATTGCTTTCAGGGCAATTGACGGATTTGCGTATGGCGGATGCTGTCATTGTCAATGAAGAAGGCGCGAAGGAGCGTCTGGCACGACAAATGCCAGACGGCAATAAAATTCCGCTGCAGGTCGGAGATACATTGGAAATTAATGAAAAGCGCGCTGTGGTCGTGGGTGTTGCCCAAACTTCACGATCCTTTCAAAGCAGGCCAGTGCTTTACACAACTTATGAACGCGCGGTGAATTATGTGCCGCAACAACGCCGCCTGCTGACCTTTGTATTGGCAAAGGTCAAGGACGGCGAGAATATAGATCTGGTTGCCAAACGCATTTCAGATCAGACCGGGATGAAAGCAGTGACCAGTCAGCAGTTTAAAGATATGACTTTTAATCATTATATGAAGCGCACTGGAATTCCGATTAATTTCGGCGTGGCGGTGCTGTTGGGCTTCGTTATTGGTGCTGTAGTGACGGGTCAGACATTTTATGCTTTTACGCATGAAAATCTTAAACAATATGCGGCACTCAAGGCCATGGGCGCGCGCGCTGGCACTTTGATGCGCATGATTGTTTTGCAGGCGATATCTGTGGGCGTCATGGGTTGGTGTCTGGGCGTGGGATGCGCGGCATTGTTTGGCTATAGCATGCGAAAATCCATTCTGGCATTTAAAATGTCGCCGGAATTATTTTTATTCAGTGGGTTCGTAACTTTAATCATTGTGTCCATCGCGGCTTTGATCTCCATTGTTAAAGTCATTCGCGTTGAACCTGCGCTGGTGTTCAAGGGATAGCCATGACACTTGCCATTGATTGTAAAGAAATCACCAAAACCTATGTCACTGGCGAACAGGAAGTGCAAGCCTTACGCGGGATTGAGCTTGAAGTAGATGCAGGTTCACTCTTCATGCTGGTCGGCCCATCCGGCTGCGGGAAAACAACCCTGATTTCCGTTATGGCGGGCATTTTGATGCAAACATCTGGATCCTGCCAGGTGTATGGTCAGGAACTGGCAGAATTGAATGGCGGCGATCTGGTTTCATTCCGCGGCAAAAATATTGGTTTCGTTTTTCAGCAGTTTAATTTATTGCCATCATTAACGGCGGCTGAGAATGTGGCTGTTCCACTGATCATCCAGGGCGTTAAAAATAAAGTTGCTTATGATCGCGCGCGCGAAGTTCTGGATCGCGTAGGCCTAGGCGATCGCTGGCAATCATTGCCCAATCAATTATCGGGTGGCCAGCAACAACGTGTGGCGATCGCACGTGCACTGGTGCATGAACCGCGCCTGATTGTATGTGATGAGCCCACTTCCGCGCTGGATCATCGTACGGGGCAGGTTGTGATGGATTTGATGCGTGAAGTTGCATTGGCAGATGGGCGTACACTGGTCATCGTCACGCACGACAGCCGGATTTTCAGTTATGCGGACCGGATAGCGCAAATGGATGACGGGCAAATCATCGCCATCGCCGATGACTGGCAGCAATTAGAGGGAATGCATCATCATGCAGCATAAGGGAGAGAAATATGATTAAACGTTGGCTGTTTCCACTCTTGGCGATTATCGCAATCGGCTGGTCACTGACCTATGTGTTTTTCCTCGGCAATAAAAAACTGCCACCTGCACAGCCACTGGTCATTCCCACACAATCAGAATTTCAGAATTATATTTCGGCATCCGGCATTGTGGAAAGCGCGACGGAAAATATTTCTATTGGCACAAATATTCCCGGCATTGTCAGCAAAATCTATGTGAGCGAAGGCCAGAAAGTCAAAGCTGGTGACCCGTTGTTCACATTGGACGACCGCGAGGCACAGGCCGAATTATCAGCTGCCGCGGCGCGCGCAGATGCTGCGCTTGCGCAGGTCAAAGAGGCCTCTGCGCAACTGGATAATGTGCGCAGCCAATATCAAAAAATTCAGGCGATTGGTGATACGCGCGCCTTCAGCAAAGATGAGCTGGATCAGCAAATGTATAATGTGAAAACAGCCGAGGCACGCGTGATTAGCCTCAATGCCAGTGCAAAATCTGCGCGCGCGGATGCCGAAGCAGCGCAGGTTAATTTAAATCGATTAACAGTGACGGCCCCGGTTGCAGGAGAAATTCTGAGCATTAAAATTCGTCCGGGTGAATATGCGTCGGCAGGGGCGTTATCTGAGCCGTTGATTCTGTTGGGCGATACTGAAACGCTGCATATCCGCGCGGATATCGATGAAAATGATGCCTGGCGATATACCCCAGGGGCCAAGGCCCATGCCAACCTGCGCGGGAATCCTGATAAAAAAGTGGAATTGGCATTTGTCCGCGTGCAGCCTTATGTAGTGCCCAAGCGATCACTGACCGGAAGCAGCAATGAACGTGTGGATACCCGGGTTTTGCAGGTGCTTTACAGCTTTCCACAGAGTGAGCTAAATGCCTATGTCGGGCAATTGATGGATGTTTTTATTGATGCAGAGCCCGTTGCCGCGCCGCAAGTGATGCCAGCGGCAATTGAGGATGCAGGGAGCAAGGAATGAAAAAGTTATTATGGATAATCGGATTGGTGATGTTGGCAGGCTGTACGTCCGCCAGTCATGATGCCAGTGAAGTTTCCGTCCCTAGCGCATGGACTAATCCATCGGCAACTGTGAATGATGCATCTGTGCAAATCCGTTGGTGGGAACAGTTCAATGATACCACTTTAAACAATCTGGTGCAGGCTGCTGTTGCACAAAATCTGGACCTCAAGATTGCAAAAACACGCATTCGCGCCGCGCGCGCACAATTACTGGCAACCAAGGCGAGTTTTTTGCCTGATATCAACGGCAGTGCATCTATCGGCAAAACGCGTGGATCAACCCGCACGGGAGCCGGTGCATTGGGCGGTGGTGAACGTGACCTTTATGATATAGGTCTGGATTCCACATGGGAATTTAATGTTTTTGGTATCAGCCCAGCCATCGAAGCTGCAGATGCCACGCTGCAAAGCGAAAAAGAAAATGAACAGGGCGTATTGCTTTCCCTGCTCGGTGAAGTCGCACAGAATTATATTGAATTGCGCCGCCTGCAAAATGCTTTGGCTGTCACAGATCAATCTATTGCTGCCTATAAAGCATCGCTGGATATCACGGACGCACGCCTCAACGCTGGCCTCGTTTCTGCCCTGGATAGTTCACGCGCGGAAACCGCGCTGCAAACCCAGTTGGCTGAGCGGCCGGAACTCGTTTCACAAATCAATGCCGCCATCCGCCGCATCGAAGTTTTATTGGGACAAAATCCCGGCACACTGGATGCAACGCTGGCAACGCCTGCGGCTATTCCGTTTGCTGGTTCGCCGATGCTTTTGGCAACACCAGCGGCCGTTATTGCCAATCGTCCTGATGTTCGCGCGGCAGAGCAGGATTTAATCGCAAGCAACGCCACCAAGCGCGTAGCAACGGCGCAATATTTCCCCAGCCTGTCTTTGCCGGCTGCATTCGGTTGGCAAGCGGACAGGGGCGGAGATTTATTCAGCAGCGGCGCGCAGGCCTGGTCATTCGCGGGTATGGTGAAATTGCCCATTTTTGATTTTGGCCGCATCCGCGCAGATGTACAATTGACCGATGCGAATGCCGAAGCCGCCTTTCTGCAATATCAAAAATCGGTGCAAGGAGCATTATCAGATGTTGAAACCGCGTTGTCGGATTACCTGGCGTCAGTCAACCGTTCTGCGCAATTGAATCGTGCGGTGCAAACCAGCCAGACCACTGTGGATTTATCTGAAACACGTTATAAAAACGGTCTGGTGAGTTATCTTGATGTCGCGGAAGCACAAAAATCGCTTTATATGGCACAGCAGTCTGCCATACAGAATCAGGCGAATGTCGCATCACGGCTGGTCACGCTTTATAAGGCCATGGGCGGCGGCTGGCAGAATACCGCAACATCAACGGCTGCTGCGCCGGCAATTCCAGAACCCGTCATCCAACCTGCAGCTGCACCAGTTCCGCAGAATAACGTGGTTTTGCAACCTGCTGTAGACACACGGCCTAACGCACCACGCGTGAATGCGGCGGACGGGATGATGGTTATTGAATAACAAAATAACAGGGGTATAATCAGCTCATGAAAAAAATCCTTCACTCTATCTGTTTTATCCTGTTGCTGACGGCTTGCTCGCAGGTGGGCGCGTCTTCAAAATTTGAAGCACCCAATTACACCAAATTTGGCAAGACGCGCTTGGACGTGAATGAAATTCAGGTGGTGAATGCTTATGTGCCGCCCTATACGGCACCCAATGTTGAGCATGAGTTATATCTGCCGCCCTATAGTGCCATTCGTGATTGGGGATTGAATCGTTTCCAGGCTGTGGGGAATATGGGCATCGCCAAAATCCATATCATGGATGCCAGTGTTGTCAAAAATGAACGCAAAATCAAATCCGGTGCAGAAGGCTGGTTTTATGATCAGGTACAGGCAGACTATAAATTATCTGTTCTGGTGCGTTTGGAAATCACTTCGCCAAGTTATGAAAACCTGCCTTATGCAGAGGTACGTGCCGCGAGGACCCTTGAAGTCACCGAGGGCATGACCCTCAATCAGCGTGATGCAGCATTGAATAAAATGGTGATTGATATGTTGGATGATCTGGATCGGTTGATGACGGAATCTATCCGCAATAATCTTGGTAATATCGTCCGCTAACCTGTCGATAAAATTGGAATAGAAATTCGCGCGGTTGCACCCTTGCCAGGTTGATATTCCATTTGCAGGCTACCGCCCCAGGATTGTACGATGTGATAGGCAGGCAGTAATGCATCATCATCTACAGGCGGTTGGCTGCGATTATCTGCCACAATTAATTCCGCCATTTCGCCTTCGCCCCGCCGCACATGCACAGCCACCATACCGCGATTTTGGGTAGCGCGGCTCGCAGTTGTCATCAGCAATGCCAAAAGTTGGGCCATCTGATGTGGGTTGATGATCGCATTATTCCGCACACGTGAGAGATCCCCGAATTGTAAAATCAAACTGGCAGGCAAAAGTGGGCGAATGGATTCCAATGCATGCTTAATACTGTGCGCCAGCGGTAATTCTGACTTTTCAAAATTTTCTACACCGGATAACTGCAGGAAATGCTGCAGGATGCGCGCGCTTTGTTGCTGGCTATTGATGATGCCGCTCAATGCTTCCTGCAAATCTGGCTCAGAAAATCGACCCTGTAAAAGCTGGCTATAAGTCAGGGCGGGCTGCATCACATTGCTCAATTCATGCGCGATATTGCGGGACAATTGCCCCAGAATCATCAGTTGATCTTCACGGCTGGTGTTTGCGGCATCTTGAATGGATGGCGCAGGGGATTGCACAACCGCGGCGTCAGGAACCTGTGCTGGTGTTTCAATTGTCACCAAATTCATACCCGCCAAAAACACAATGGCACCCAATAGCGGGAGCAAATGCATATTCTGCAGGATATGGCGAATATCCGGCAGCAGATAGCCCGCCAGAATAATGAGTGTTGCCAGCCATAGCGCAGCAATAGATGGCATAATTTGTGGGCGGTCCGCCTTGAAATTTTCTGTAGTCATCGCTAGTGATTATTAGCCATGCGCGCCGAAATTGTACATATCCAGGAGCAAATTGAGCAATCGATCGGGTTGCTGAGGAGGCATCTTTGACTGGGATAAATCTGCTGCCCGTTTGGCAGAGCTAGAAGCCGCCGCAGAATCCCCAGACCTATGGAATGATCCCGAAGCCGCGCAAAAACTGATGCGTGAGAAATCCCGGCTTGAAGTCAGTATGAACGGCATCACAACATTGGAACGTGAATTATCTGATGCATTGATGCTCATTGAATTGGGAGAAGCGGAAAATGATGCTGCCACCGTCGCTGAAGGTGAAGCACAACTGAATGCACTCAAAACTGCCGCAGCGCGGCAAGAACTCCAAACATTATTATCCGGCGAGGCGGATCATTCGGACGCCTATCTGGAAGTAAACTCCGGCGCAGGCGGAACGGAGTCACAAGACTGGGCAGAAATGCTCATGCGCATGTATACGCGCTGGGGCGAGCGCAGAAAATTAAAGGTCAGTTTGATTGACCAGGTAGACGGCGACGGTGCAGGCATTAAATCTGCGACGCTGGAATTTTCCGGTCCGGATGCCTATGGCTGGTTGAAAACAGAGGCCGGGGTGCATCGCCTGGTGCGCATTTCACCATTTGATGCCAATGCGCGCCGCCATACCAGTTTTGCATCCGTGTTGGTTTCACCCGTTATTGATGATGATGTGGAAGTGCATTTGGAAGAAAAAGACATCCGTGTGGATACTTATCGTGCAGGCGGCGCAGGTGGACAGCATGTGAATAAGACAGATTCCGCTGTGCGGATGACGCATGTGCCCACGGGGATTATTGTCGCTTCCCAGCAGGAGCGTTCACAAATTCAAAATCGTGCACGATGCATGAAAATACTGCGCGCCAAATTATTCGAATTGGAATTACAAAAACGCGAGGCCAATATCGCCAGCTATCAGGCTGAGAAAACGGAAATTGGCTGGGGTCGCCAAATTCGTTCCTATGTGTTGCAGCCCTATCAAATGGTCAAGGATTTACGCACGAATATTGAAACATCGGATACGCAAGGCGTATTGGACGGCGATCTCGATCAATTTATGGAAGGTGCGCTGGCGGAACGTGTGGGTAATAAAAAAGCCAGTTAACGGCGGCTACGCACCACGAAATCCGAATTCAAAAAACCTTCTTTGCCATATAACAACGGTTGCCCGGTTGATGTGGTCACACTGCCGCCTGCTGCATAAACAATCGCATGCCC
>DPZW01000138.1 GCA_003536545.1 Rhodospirillaceae bacterium | reverse complement strand
GCTGATCAATTACCAAAACCAGCTCCGTTTTTCCAGGGCCTTTCCACGCCACGATCTCTGTTGGCCCCTGTAAAATATCAAGGTAAAAACTTGCTATACTTCTGCATGCTTCACGAAAATTCACAAAATACCTTCCCGCCAATAATCAATATCCACCCAAACTAGCCTAGACGGCTGATTTAATTCAAGCAGATTATACGCGTGCGCGCGGGCGCGAAGGCTTGCTAAACCATTCCCGGCAAGCCGCCAATTGATCGCCCTCACCCTTCAGGTCCAAAATGTCTTTGAACTTACGGTGGATGTTCGCGCCGGTTTTGGCGGCGATCCAGCCTAACTTTTCCGCGCTCTCATCATCGCCGTGGTAATAGACATCCTTCAGGCCGCTGTTGAGGGCATTCATCACATGCCCTTCATAGGGGCCGCAATCCATAATAGCGGTAATTTTGAGCTCTGCATAAGCCTGGCGCGCGGCCTGCAACAAATGTTTAAACCATTGCGGGCCCAGCGAATGGGCGACGCCGGAAGGCGTCATGATGGCCAAACCAGCCATCCCCTGTTCCAGTGCAGCCTGGCAGGCTGCGCGGACATCCGACAGCCCATACACAATAATAGGCCGCAAAGCGGCCATGGGACTGGTTTCAGGAAGTTTTGAACCCTTGGCTGCCCCCATATCCTTCAGGGCCGCCTCGAGGATCGCGGCGGTGGAGTGCAGCGGGTGACGCTGGAGGGGCTCAATCATGCTCACGAGTGACATTATATAGCACGGTATACGGGTAAAATACAGCGAATTAACGAATTGGCCAATTTGGCACGGCGTTTGCATTACCCAGGGGGAAGGCCAAAAAAGGTCTCACAACAGGGGTAATGGTTATGGAAATAGCAGGAACGGTAGCACTATCGCGCATGATGGCTCTCAGAGAGCGCATGGACATTGCTGCCAATAACATCGCCAACATGAACACCACGGGATTTAAATCTCAAACGGTGATCATGAAAGAAGACAAATCGGATCCCACCGTCACAGGTTTGCGTCCGATTTATAATCATCCAATTTCAATGGTCGAAGAATGGGGCACGGTGCGCGATACCCGCGGCGGTGTCATCCGGCAAACCGGCAATCCGCTCGATCTCGCGCTGGAAGGCAAAGGTTATTTTTCTGTCACCAATGCAAACGGTGAAGACAGATATACACGCAACGGCGTGTTCCAGATTAATCAGGACGGCCAGCTGGTGGATCTGGCTGGACAGGCAGCACAGGGCGATGGCGGTGAAATCAATATTCCTGCCGGCACAACCAGCATTTCGATCGGCAAGGACGGCACCATCTCAACGCCCACAGGCGTGGTTGGCAAGCTGCGCGTTTCAGTTTTTGAAAATGAACAAGCTTTGATCCCTGATGGCACCAACGGTTACAAACTGCCTGAAGGCGTGGAAGCAGAAATTTCAGGAAACCCAAGAGTTATCCAGGGCGCGGTGGAGCAATCCAATGTCAATGCCGTGGTGGAAATGACAGACATGGTGGAAATCATGCGTCAATATCAAACTGTTCAAAATATCATGCAAACGGAACACGACCGTCTGCGTAACTCAATTCGAACCATCGCCAAACTGGCGTAAAGGAGACTGACCATGAGAGCACTAGCCATCGGCGCAACAGGAATGCTGGCACAACAGCTGAACGTTGACACAATTTCAAACAACATCGCGAACATGACCACAACGGGCTTTAAACGCTCACGCGCGGAATTTGCAGATCTGATGTATGAAAACATCCAGCGCGCAGGTTCTGCGACCACGGATGGCGGCACCCTCGCCCCAACGGGAATTTCTGTGGGTTCAGGTGTGCGTCCTGTCGGAGTCTATCGTATTAACGAACAAGGCAGCGTGCAACAGACTGGCAATAAACTCGACCTGGCCATTCAGGGTCGCGGATTTATCCAGGTCCAATTGCCATCTGGTGAAACAGCTTATACGCGGGATGGTGCGCTGGCACTGAATGCCCAGGGCCAGATCGTCACAGCAGACGGCTTTGTGACCGTTCCTAATATTACAGTTCCGAACAACGTTGTAGATATTACCGTGAATAAAAGCGGTGAAGTCTACGTGAAATTAGACGGCCAGACAGCTTTGCAGAATATCGGACAGTTGCAATTGGCAACTTTCGTGAATGATGCAGGCCTGGAAGCCACCGGCGGAAATATGTACAAAGAAACCGAAGCATCCGGCGCACCCACAGTCGGCAATCCGAATGACGAAGGTTACGGCTATTTCATGCAAGGTGCATTGGAGAATTCCAACGTCAATATCGTTGCCGAAATGACATCACTGATTACCGCGCAACGGGCTTATGAGATGAACTCCAAGGTTATTCGTACCGGAGACGATATGTTGGCGGCACTGAATCAGATAAAGTAACCTGATGATACGTAAACGCACAGTTTTCATGGCGCTGGTGGCAGCCTCCCTTTGGGGGGCTGCTGCTGTCGCTGCCGAGAAAACAATTGAATTACCCGTACTCACTTCACCCAAAGCGATCAATGATGTGATTACGGCTGATGATTTGGTTATGCAGGAATTTCCATCCCACCGCGTTAAGGGCGATATGCTGCGCGATTCAACGCAGATTATCGGCCAGGCGGCTAAGCGACAGTTGCTTGCAGGCAAACCTATTCGCCTGATTGATCTGCGCCGTGAACAGCTCGTCCAGCGCGGTGAAAATGTTGCGCTGATTTATCGGAATGGCACGTTGGAAATTACGGCTACCGGCAAAGCCATGGAAAGCGGCGCGCTGGATGATATTATCCGTGTCACCAACAACAATAGCAACCGCACGGTGGACGCCACCATTACCGGCCCTAAACAGGTTGAAATCCGGGAATAATTCTAACAGCTGGCGACTGACGAACAATCATTTGAACTGATTCCTTTGTCTGGTTGCGCAGCATTTCTTTCCAGATCTCAACACGGGCATCCGCTTTGGCCAAATGGCGTGAATGTGCTTCAAATTTATCATTACTGATACTCGCGTAACAGCTGACCAATTCCGCAAAGTCAGGCTCCGATACAAAGATATTTTGAATTACGCCTAATTCAGCCGTTTTTGCAGCGTTGCGCGAAAATTTACCCCAATACTCCATTCTGCTTTTAGGATTAAAGCCAGCTTCAACTAATTTAAAATAGGCTTGTGACCAAAGGTAGCTGTATTGCCAATCCTGCGCCATATTACCTGTGCGGCATCTGCCAGTATGCAAATGTGAGCTGATCTCAGCCAATGCTTCCTCACGGCCTCGCCTGCCTCTTTGACGTTGATAACCATAAATTTTCTTGTTAGACCCAAATTTAAGAACATCCAGATTATAAACTCTTTTAAATTCTGGCTTATCTACTATTTTTAGAAAGCTGCAATCTAACGCATGTGTTGCTTCATGAACCGATACTTGTTCAAGATCACTATTTAATTTGTATTCCCGATTTGTCTGCCGATAAGACGTGCGGCTAATATAAATGATGGAATCGCCAGGTTGGTAACAACCGCCGATTTCGACAGGCGCACGGCGGTAGTGGTCATCGGGGTCAGGCTCTCTGGATGTCAGCCCAACATCATCGGGTTTTTCAACAAAGAACAAACGCTGCCCGGTCCGCGCCAATAAATAAAGCAGCATCGGCGGCAGATGGGTTTGCATACCCCCAATAGCCCGCAGCAACCATTCTTGATCTACCTTTCGAGAGGAATAACATGGCATGGACCAGCGATCCCCGCCTGCCGCCGCGACAATCAGCTGCCTGTTATATTTGGCCGGATTTGGAGAACCCGTGCTGTCTAGATCAATTTCGATCCCAAATCCCATAAAAAATCCCCTAAATTCAACGAGATAAATGCCACATAGAGGCCAATTTTGTCAAAAGATTTAATAGTTTCAGGGGCTAAATGGCACAGGGTTTGCATAGTATAATCAGAACAAAGTTCCTGGGGGATATCATGGAAACCAAAACGACTTATAACCTGGCCCGTATTACAGCCGCCTTGCTGCTGTCTGCCAGCCTGACCGCCTGCAATGCGCCTGACCGACTCTCGCGCATCGGCAAAGCGCCCGATCATGCAGAGATCAATAATCCTTTGCAGCAAAAAGGCTATAAGCCAGTGACAACGCCGCAGCCATCCTTGCGCGCTGAAGATTCTGTCAGCCAGCCTAATTCATTATGGCGCGCAGGCTCCAAGGCCTTCTTCCGCGACCAACGTGCCGCACAGGTGGGTGATATCCTGACGGTAAACATTAAAATTGCAGATGATGCAAACCTGAAAAATGAAACCAGCAATTCACGATCTTCAGGTGAATCCGCCGGATTCCCCAGTGTGTTGGGAATGGAAAGCTCTGTCATTGGACGCGCTTTCCCGGGTGGATTTGATCCATCTGCAGCACTGGATATTACCAGCGATGGTTCTTTCTCAGGTGATGGCGAAGTTAAAAGAAATGAAGCGATTAATCTGGATCTAGCAGCGATGATTGTACAGAAATTGCCAAACGGCAATCTGGTCATCAACGGCAGCCAGGAAGTTTTGGTCAATAACGAAATGCGAGAGCTGAACGTTAAAGGCATTATTCGTCCGGAAGATATCGCATCCGACAACACCATTTCACATGAGAAAATTGCCGATGCCCGCATCTCCTATGGCGGTCGCGGCACAGTATCCGATGTGCAGCAGCCACGTTACGGCCAACAGCTCATCGATATTATCTCACCCTTCTAGGTTATCTCCAAAGCGGGGGGTTTTAGCGGAATGCGCCAAAAATTTCCTACCCCCCCAACTGCCCCCGGAAGAAATTCCGGGGGTTTTTTCTTTAATTATATGCGCGCGCCGCTGCTGCGTTCTTCTGCCAGCTTGATCCAGTTTTGATAACCGGCCTGGAACGACAGGCCGCCCGACATGCCATAGGCCCCCAGGGATTCAGAAAATAATTCACGCAGATCCCGCCGCATTTCAGATGGCAATAATTCACGCGTCCGTAGGACAATATCCAGCTGCTTATCAATATCGGTGCCTGGCCGCATCAGACCATCAATCTGCAGCGGCCCAATCTCTGAGAACTCAATATCAAATAAAAATCGTGTGACGCGATTGGGATCATGGCCGCCGCCATGGGATGAAGGATGACGCGGGTCATCCTCCGCATTCTGATAGTGATCGCGCACAGCAAAACGCATTGTGGACAGGCCATGCTCATTCAGATAAGGCACCGTAATTTGTCGCCATTCACCAGGCGTTGCACTCTTAGCTTTGGCACTGATCTGGCTAAATTCCTTGCCCAGCTCCTCAACCAGTTTTGCGCCTTCACTGCCCGATTGCCGCAACATCTGAAGGGTCTTGTCACCCAGCCAATTGCGAATATTTCCGGTATGCAAGGCCTGGAAAAAGAACAATGCCGTGATGGGGAACTGCCCATTTAACTTGGGCATCGTATTCATCATGGCTGTAAAGATTTCTGAATTCACCTGACTCATCATTAGCATGGCCTGTTCAAGCTTCGGCAAAGCACTGTTGAGCTTGATCGCATCTGCAATCAATTGTGTCTGCGTGCCCGTGGTGCGTGCTGCATTCTGTACCAATTCAAAAACTAGTGTGGTGCCCACCGATAACTTGCTTGATGCTTGCAGCAATAAATTCCCCTGCTCGGTCTGTACAACAGGCTGACCATTCACGAGTTGCGGCGTTATTTGCCCTGAGATAGTCAGATTGCCCGTGGGACTGGGCAAAACGGTAACAGCGGTGGGTGTTGTGGTGCCCGGCTGCGGCGGGATGATTTGCACCAATTTCAGATTCAGCTCCATGCCCGGAAATAGCTGAGAAATAATCAGCGGCGCAGCCGTGCGTGCCTGTGATGACGCAGAAGTTGTCTGGCTTGCCTGCAACAATTGCAACAGCGCATTTTGATCATTTGATAAACCTTTGGTGCCGCCCGGCTGTTGTTGTAACAGCAAAAGAGTCTGCTGCACCGTTTCGAGCAATTTCGGTGAAAGCGATAGGGTGCCAATTTGATTGGGCAATTTTCCTGGCAATCCCAATTGTGATAATAGTTGCGCCTGCGAAACATTGGACGGCGTGGCCCCTGCTTTTGCTGCCAATTGTTCCAGCATATTTGCCAGCACTTCAGGTTTGGCCAAAAGCGCGCTGAGAGATGAGGAAGCCTCGCGCGCCTGCGCCGATGTGGATGTTGCCAAAGCCTGCAAGGCCTCCATCACCAATACGCGCACCACAGCATTTAATTTTAATTCCGGCAGGTTTGCTGTTGCCGCTGCGATCGTTGCGGCAGCCGTAGAACTGCTGCTTGAACCTGTCCCGTTTGTCGCCAGACCAGAAATATCAATGGCGGGTAATTGGGCATTGGTTAGTTTATTGGCTGCTTGCCCACCTTGTTCACCGCCGAATAACACCAGCACTGCAGTGGGCGGATTACCCGGTTGCAATTGCACCTGCAGTGACGCACCGGGCGGCACATTAATAGGAACATTTAAAGTCAGGTCACCCTGCGCAGTGCGCAAGATAACTGAACCATCCCCGTTCGCGCCAACCAGCCGTGCACCCAGCATGACATTCTGTTGCAGATTTTGTAGCGATGATGGCAAATTGACGATACGCGCAGGCGTGCTTTGATAAGAAGCATCCCCTCCACTTCCACCGCCAGAAGTGGCAGAACCGGATACAGGAGTGGTTGGCGTCAGGTTACTCACAAATAACCCTCCAGGGGTTTAGGTTTTGCCACCCAAATGTTTGGCAATATTTTCAACATCTGCCAAGGCTTCAGACGTTGGGGAACGCGTCAATAAAGGCATCTGGGCACGGATAGCATCCCGCACCTTGGTATCACGGCGCACGATTCCTGCCAATTCAGGTTTAAAATTCAGGAATTTGGTGCAGGCCTGTTGCAGCGCATCTGCGGTTTTCTGCCCTTCCTCGCGGGTCTGGGCTGAATTAACGATAATCCGGAATTCCGTCCCCGTGGCGGCCTGATGGCCCAATTTAATAAAAGCATAGGCATCCGTGATGGATGTGGGTTCATCATTTGTAATGACCAGCGTAAGGGCTGCCATAGCTGCCAGCTGCCGCACAACACGATCCACGCCCGCACCCAGATCAATAATCACATGATCATATTGATCCGCCATGGCCAATAAATCCTGACAGATATTTTGCAATGCTGCAGCAGGGATAGAGGCCAGACCGCCTGCACCGCTGCGTCCTGCAATAATATCAAACCCGCCGGCGGCATATTTTGTGATGGCACTTTTCAAAGAAATTTTTCCATCCACAACATGTTGTAAATCATGTTTCGCAGATAATCCTAATTGGACATCGACATTCGCTAAGCCCAAATCACCATCAAATAATAAAACGCGTTTGCCGGATGATGCCAGGACGTGACACAACGTTGCAGATAACCATGTTTTCCCCACCCCGCCCTTGCCGGATGCGATTGCAATGATGTTAGGTTTATTAATCGTGGTCATGATGTACCTTTGGGAGCTTGTAAAAGAATATCCGCAAATTCAGCGGGAGTTATGGGCGCAACGCCATCTGAAACACGCGCAGATTGCGACAGGGCGAGCAATTGGAATGGCCCCGTCAGGCAAGCTGCAATCACGCCGCCCAATCGCCGGGCGCAATCCAGCCGCGTCATGATCAGCCGCTTGATACCCAGTTTTTGATAAACACTGGCAATGTCTGCGGCTTCGGCGGCATCAACACCTGCAGGCAAAACCAACACCGTATCAACAGCATTTAATCCGCCAATCGCTTTGATCATCACAACCAGTTCCGACACATCCTTCATGTCAAAAGGATTAAAACCCGCGCTATCAATCAGGATAATATCGGACTGGCTGCGCATGGCTTCAATTCCATCAGCCAATGCACCTGCAGTTTCTGCGGCAATTAAATCCAACCCCAAAACTTGGGTAAAAGATTCCAATTGTTCAACGCCGCCGGCGCGGATGGTATCAGTCGTAAAAACCGCCACGCGTTGCCCCTGCATATGCGCCTGTGCAGCCAGCTTTGCAGTGGTCAATGTTTTGCCAACACCCGGCGGGCCGACCAATAACACCGGCCTATTCCCCGTTGGCGTGGGCGATTCAAACGGTAATAATTTTTCCAGCACCGATGTCAGTAATGATTTCAAATCTTTGGCAAAAGGAAAACCAATCGCGGCAGAAGTCATTTGATCCGCTGTCCGTGCCGGCACGCCATGACGATACAAAAGGTCCGCCAGAGCATCGGCATGGTCCGTCGGTTCCGCAATCTGAAAATCAGACAGGTTTAGTTTGGGCTTTGCTTCTTCAGTCGGTTGAGGCACATGCACAGGTGCGTTTTCATCCACGGCGGCCGTAATGCGCACGCCGGTATCTTCATCCCGCATGGAAACGATAATCGCATCCTCGCCCATGGCATCGCGCACGGCGGCCATGGCCTCCTGCATATTACTGCCGTGGAAGGATTTCAGGCGCATTTAA
>DPZW01000155.1 GCA_003536545.1 Rhodospirillaceae bacterium | reverse complement strand
CGTGTCTTTCGCGGTGAAACCGGTTGCCTTGTTTTCGCCCGATGCGAGATAGCGATAGGCGAGCGTGGTGTGCAGGCCCGGCGCAAATTCAAAATCACTGCTTTCCAATGTGACGACAACAGATTCAGGCAGTTCCGTATTCGCGGGGCCGCCCGTGCCGGTGTGCAAACGGCCAGGCAGATAACTTGTCACTGCATCAGCGGAAGGCGTGGAAATCAGGGTCTGCGACAGGAAACTATTATCGCGTTTCAGCAGGTAAGCTGTGGTTTTATGTTTGCCTGCGGCGCCCGCATCCGCGGTGTAACTTCCCGCAACGCCCAGCATTTTATCGGTTTTATAATCCCATGCGAGGTTCGGCGTATAGAGGCCGTCCCAACGCTCGAATTCCCACAGATGACCAAACTGCGTGCGCATCTTGCCGAATTTTGCGCCCCAGGTGCCGTCGTCGTAATCGGCGTAAAGCCAGTCGAGCCACAGGCCTTGCGCCTGGAAATACCAGTCATCCGTCGGATTTTTCAGAATGTCGAAACGCGACATGGATTTGATCGACCAGCGATCATTAAAACGGTAATCCGCCTGAATATCTGCGAGCAGGTAGGTGAAGGTATATTCCTGCGGCGCATAGCCGGAACGATAATTATTATCGTGCTGCAATGTAAAAAATATGCCGCCTGTTAATCCGGCCTGAGGCGGTTCGTCAGCAGCAAGTGATGGCATGGGAGCGGCCAGCAGCATGGTCATGAAAACCAGCCCGGTCGCCACGGGGGCCCAGCGATGTGTCATAGAGAAATTAGCTCCTTGTTGAGGCTGCCTTATAGAGAAAGGAGGGGTGAGAGGCTAGAGGCGAGATAGAATATTTCTCGTTTCTATTTATTCATCGCCGCCACAATCTGCATAATATTATAGCGGAACATATCGCTATAGGTCGTGGCCGGGCCAGCGGCAGACAATGCATCGCTATAAAGCTGGCCAGATGGCAGCGTCCCCAATTCCTTGGCGATCATATTCAGCACAGTAGGATTGCTGACATTTTCCAGAAATACGGCCCGGGTGCCAGCTGTGCGGGCGCGGTCAATCAGCTCTGCCATTTTCTGCGCAGAATTATCATTAACGGTGGATATGCCAAGCGCAGGCAGAATTTTTATTTGATAAGCATCACCCAGATAAGCAAATGCATCATGCGTGGTAATCATCATCCGTTTTTCTGGCGGGATTTTATCAAATTGTTGATGTGCAAATTGATCCAGTGCACGCATTTCATGCGTGAATGAGGCAAGGTTGGCTTCGTAAACAGCCGCGCCGGCCCGATCAATTTGTGTCAAGGCATCTGCGATGTTGCGCGCGGCTGTTATCATATTCAGCGGATTATGCCAGGTGTGCGGATCATAACTGCCGTGATCATGGCCATGTCCCTCATGGTGTTCTGGAGGTTCTTCAGTCTTGCGCAATTGAATACCCTTGCTTGCTATCACGCGCGCTCCGGAAAAATTGGCGGCGTCAGCAAGCTTGACCGCATAATCATCAAAACCCAATCCTTGCAATACCAGCAGGTTTGATCCGGTCAGGATCACGCTATCCTTCGGTTTAGCTTCATAGGCATGGGCATCGCCATCTGGGGGGGCAATGCTGGTTACAGTCACGCGACCGCCGCCGATTTTTTTTACCGTATCGGCGAGGATTGAAAAACTTGCGGTAACTTTGATGACACGGCCGTCCTGCGCATGGGCGAATTGCAGCGGGATCAGTAGAAAAATTAGGGTGAGCAGAAAGCGCATGGTTATTCCTTTGGTTGATCCTTGCAGCATAGCATAGCTGTCAAGTCTGCTTAATGCTGAAGATGCCTGCGGGATTGCAACTGCGCCCGTACGGAGCCAAAACGGCCGATGCATAATGAAATCACATAAAAACCACCGGCAACAAGGATGATGGCCGGGCCGGAAGGCAGGTTTGCGTGATAGGAAAGCAAGAGGCCTGTGGCGCTGGAGATGATTCCGATCAGGGCGGCACCGGCAATTTGCGTGGGAATCTGGCGCGCCCATAATTGTGCGGCGACGGCAGGGACGATTAATAATCCCAGGACCATCAATGTGCCAAAAACCTCAAAGCCGATGACAAGATTTAAAATCGTCAGGATTAAAAATGCGGCCTGGATAATGATGGGGCGGTGGCCCTGTGCGAGCAGGAAATCCGGATCCAGAGCTTCAAGAATCATAAAACGATAAAACACTGCGAAAGTCAGCAGTGTGACACTGGCAACTGCGGCAATTGCAATCAGGCCGGTATCATTCACGGCAAGCAATGCACCAAATAAAACATGCATCAGGTCAAGCGATGTGCCAGACTGCAAAACCAAAACAACGCCGAGTGCGAGCGCAATGGGAAAGAGCGCGGCAAAACTCGCGTCTTCGCGCAACACGCCAAGACGCGATGAAAAAGCGGCGAGGACGGCAAGGATCAGGCCGGTGACTAGTCCGCCAAGACTCATCGCTGGCAAAGACAAACCAAAATATAAAAATCCAACGGCTGCGCCAGGCAATACGGCATGTGCCATGCTATCCCCAATCAGGCTCATACGGCGCAGGACAAGAAAGGTGCCAATCACCGCACCGGAAATGGAAAGGATAATCGCCGCCGCCAGCGCGCGGTGCATGAAGCCGTATTCTACAAAGGGCTGGATAAAATAATCCCACATGGCCAGGAAACCA
>DPZW01000001.1:3548-13543 GCA_003536545.1 Rhodospirillaceae bacterium | reverse complement strand
CCTTGGCATCCCTGGGTGATTTGCCATGCACGGAAATCAGGCCGAATGCCACGTTTTCCCAGACCTTCATGGAATCGAACAATGCGCCGCCCTGGAACAACATGCCGAATTTTCGCATCACATGCTTTTCGCGCTTGCGTTCGGATAAATGTGTGACGTCTTGTCCGTCAATTTTAATCGTGCCTTCATCGGGCGTAATTAATCCCAGAATAGATTTAATCAGAACAGATTTGCCGCTGCCCGACCCACCAATAACCACAAGAGATTCACCCGGCATGATATCGAGATCAATGCCATTCAACAGTTGTTTTTTTCCAAAACGTTTGGTGATGCCATGCAGCTGGATTTTAGGAATGCTCATACTCATGACCCAAAAAACAAACCGGTAAGGAAATAATTTGACAGCAGAATAAGAATGGAAGCCGATACAACCGCATGGGTGGTTGCCGCGCCCACACCTTCCGCGCCTTTGCCGGAATGATAGCCGTGATAACAACCCATCAGCGTGATGATAAAGCCGAATACCGAGGCCTTCACCAGGCCCGAAACCACATCCATATTCTCCAGGAAATTCCAGGTATGCTGCAAATAAGTATAGGGATTGAAATCCAGGCGATAAACCGCCACCAGATAACCGCCCAGGACGCCAATAATATCAGCCACCAGCACCAAAATAGGCAGCATCACCACACCCGCAATCAGGCGCGGCGCGACCAGATATTTGAAGGGTGAAGTGGATAATGTGCGCAGCGCATCAATCTGTTCCGTCACGCGCATGGTGCCAAGTTCTGCTGCAAATGCTGCGCCAATGCGGCCAGCCACCATCAAGCCGCCCAGCACAGGACCCAATTCGCGTGTGATGGATAAAACAACAACTGATGCAATCGCACTCTCGGCATTAAAGCGGGCAAAGCCGGTATAGGATTGCAGCACCAGAACCATGCCCGTGAAAATCGCAGTCAGGCCAACGACGGGCAGGGAATAATACCCCACCTCAATTAACTGTTTGACCAGATTACGCCAGTAGTAGGGCGGGCGAAAAATATGGGAAATGGAAAGCAGGGTAAACCAGGCAAATTTTCCGGTTGCCTGACAGAATTGGACGATAACGGCACCAATGCCCTGGCAAAAATCCAGAATAAGATCGGCGGGTTTGGCGGCGGTCGTCATGAGTCAGGACATTAGCAAAACGAGTGCCTGTGGCCAGTGTAAAAAACAGCTTTTTAGGCCTTGAAACTATTAAAAAATTTGAAAATTCAGCAGGTATGGAGTTATTCTATCAAGTCAGGAGCCATATATGACTGATGAAATCTTGAAAAGAATAGCAAGTTACCCGCGCGGACCACACCAGCAGATTTTGGATCAGGCCAAGACCGGGCAGCTGGGTAATGGCTGGGCGCACGGCACTCTAACTTTCCAGAATGGGGATCAGTCCGCACAAACCATATCATTTATTGAGAATCCAAATGCAGCCTGTTCAATAATTTATGACCCATGGATGGATTGTTTTGCCTTCCAGCTTTTGCCAAGACCTTTGAAAAAGGGCTGGGGATACAAAGATAATATTGAGTTAACAGGTGGTGGAGTTAAGCCAGGTCAGACAGATATGGAGGCAGCGTTAGCCGAAGCTCAGGAAGAGCTTGGCGTACACGGGGTCGCTGTAAAAAGAATTTTGCCTTTAATGCAAACCCAGCTGGTCGTTTGGGGAAAAGAATTAAAAACGATGTATCTTGTTGTGGCAGATCTTAGCCAAGCAGACTTTGGTGATTTTCATGGATTTGATTCAGATGATCAGGGCGCATCTCGCCGAGTAATTATTCCTCGCAAGGAAGTGTTTAAATTTCTTAATGAACTTAAGGATTACCAACAAAAAAATCCTGAAGAGCCTTGGCCAATAGATTTGGCTACTTTTACTGCTATGCAGCATATCCGAGCATCTGACAGTGTCTCTCGTATGAATATTAATCAGCGCACAGAATCTGGGGATAACCCCAAACATGATCCAATGGCAGTTGTGATGCGTGGGGCCCGCGTATTACGTATAATACCTGCGCCTGTTTAATCATCAAAACGGTCAGAAGTTTCCAGATCTTCAAAATGCGTATATTGCCCGTCAAAACGCAGGCGAATGGTACCAATCGGGCCGTGACGCTGTTTGGCGATGATGGTTTCCGCAACATTTTGCGCTTCAGCCAGATGGGCCTGCCAGCGCGCATAGCGTTCATTGAACTTTGCGTCGCTTTCTTCGGTTTTACGCGTGGGTTCCTCACGCGCCAAATAATATTCCTCACGGTACACAAACATCACCACATCCGCATCCTGCTCAATCGATCCGGATTCGCGCAGGTCAGATAGCTGCGGTTTTTTATTGTCACGGTTTTCCGTCTGGCGTGAGAGCTGTGAGAGCGCAATGACCGGCACTTCGAGCTCTTTCGCAATTGCCTTTAATCCACGCGTGATTTCAGAAATTTCCTGCACGCGGTTTTCGCTGCTACGACTATTGCTGCCCGTCATCAATTGCAAATAATCCACCACAATTAATCCCAAACCATGCTGGCGTTTCAGGCGGCGCGCACGGGTGCGGATCGCCATCACGCTCATGCCCGGCGTATCATCAATGAATAACGGTACTTCGCCCAAATCACGTGCGGCGAGGGAGAGTTGCAGCATCTCTTCCTTGCGGATTTCGCCGCGGCGGATGCGTTCGGATGGAATGCGCGCCACTGACGATAAAATACGCGTGGCAAGCTGTTCGGTGGACATCTCTAGTGAAAAGAATGCAACCGGTGCGCCTTCTTTGGGTTTGCCGTCTGCATCCTTATCACTGCGTACGAATGCCTTGGCGGCGTTAAAGGCAATATTGGTCGCCAATGCAGTTTTACCCATCGATGGACGGCCCGCAAGAATGATCAGGTCGGATGGATGCAAGCCACCCATGCGGCGGTTAATGTCTTTAAAGCCTGATGTCAGGCCAACAATATGGCCATCTGACTGGTAGGCTTTTTCTGCAATCGCAAGTGAGTTCGCAACCGCCTTGCCAAAATTCGTAAAGCCGCGTTCGGCTTCGCCTGCAGTGGCCAGATTAAACAAACGCAACTCTGCCTGTTCAATTAATGTGGATGCTTCCATGCCAATCTGCGTGGGCGATGGCCGCGCATCCTGCGTCATCTGCTGGCCGATGGTCAGCAATTCACGGCGCAAGTATAAATCGTAAACCGCCCCGCCAATATCATTCATACCGATGGTTGTGGTAACCGCGCTTTTCAGGCCTTCCAGATATTCCGCGCCGCCCACATGCGCCAAATCACCGTCCGCTTCAAAATAGCCTTTGATGGTGGTGGGGCTGGCTAATTGGCCTTTATTAATCAGGCGTTCAATCGCGCCGAAAATCCGTTGATGCGACGGTACGTAAAAATGTTCGGCGCGCAGAAAATCACCCACCTGATCAAGGACGCGGTTATCAAGCAGTAATGCACCCAGCATTTCGCGTTCCGCCTGCTCATTATAGGGCGGCGAAAGGTCGATATCGGTGGGCCGGACAGGGGAAAGGGCGACAATATTGTTCATGGAATGGGATTATCTAACACCAGTTAAGGCATTGATTGCAAGCGGTATAATTACACAAGACCTGTCGGAAAAAGCAATAAACCACAATGATTTATAGGAAAAAACTTTATATTTATTGCAGGCTGCGGCACAAGGATGATAGAAATACCCCCAGACTTAATATTCAAGGCCCTGGGGGAATTATGTTTAAAAATGCTTTGGCACTGACACTGGCAATTACGGCTTCTGCTGCTGCGAACGCCCAAAACTCTTATATTCCAACGGATGGCGATCAGTTGCGGTCGACAACAGCAGCTGTGATTGCAAATGTTGCAAATATTTATTCCCAGCTAAAAACCAAAGATCCTGCTGCAACAGATGCGCAGATTGTTGACAGGGGTTGTATGCTGCTGGCGAGAGAGGCTTATAAAAATGTACAGTTGGAACCTGCATCTACGCCAGTGGAAAAATTGATGGAGTTTAGCTTGCCTGCCGCGGGTGAGACGATGAAGAATGTGCCTTATTATACCTATAGCATTGGCATGATGAGCTATCTGGGTGCCAAGAAACGTTTGCCGACTGCCGCATTGAAAAATGATGATGAAATCAGAGAATATGTGGATGCACAGCTGAAAGATTCATCCATGCCGGTTGCTGCAGCAGGCATCATTGATGCCTTTGTTTATCCGGGACGATTCACCATGACATCCATTGCGCATCCCGGTGCTTTGTCCGAAGATTTTATGACCGCGCTGAATAAATCTAATCAGGATCTTGCCGCGGTCCTGGCAGGCAAAAAACCCATTGCTGAAATGTCGGGTGATATCCTGCCATTGCAGCGTTCCGCATATATTATCCTGGGCGGATCACATAAAGGGGAAGAGTTCACCGGTTGGGGCGATGGCGTGGGTGCCTCTGTGCACAGCCAGTTCTGGGGCGCGATCAATAGCGTTGCTGTGCCAAAAATACAGAGCATGATGACAATGCCGCGGGATCGTTTTATTGTTCCGCTATGACCTACACCAAACTTCATGTTTCATGGGAAGAGGCGGCTGCGCTGGCGGAAAAACTTGCTGAGCAATTGATGCCGCGCCGCGATGAATTTCGCACGATTATCGCCATCACACGCGGCGGTATGGTTCCGGCCACAATTATCGCGCGGCGGCTGGATATCAAATATGTCGATACCGTTGGTATCAGTTCCTACGAAGACAAGGTGCAGGGCGAAGTGCAGGTGATAAAAACAATCCCCGGCAACGGCGAAGGATGTTTGGTCATCGATGATCTGGTCGACAAAGGCACCACAGCGCAGGTGGTGCGCCAGATGCTGCCCAAAAGCGTGATCGCGGTTTTATATGCCAAGCCCAGCGGGAAGCCATTCGCGGATATTGCCGTCAAGGATATCCCGCAGGATGTGTGGATTGAATTCCCGTGGGAATAATTATTCACCGAGTGAGGCCAGGCGGTCCGCCTGATCTTCGTTCATTAATGCGCTGATAATTTCTTCCAGACCCGGTCCGGCAAAAATCTGTTCCATCTGATGCGACGTGTAATTGATGCGGTGATCCGTCACGCGTGACTGCGGGAAGTTATAGGTGCGGATGCGCTCACTGCGGTCGCCGCTGCCCACCTGTAATTTGCGCGTGGTGGCCTGTGCTTTGGCAATGGCTTCGCGCTGGCTGTCATAAATTTTTGCGGCCAGCATTTTCATCGCCTTGGCTTTGTTTTTATGCTGCGACCGTTCTTCCTGGCAGGCGACGACAACACCCGTTGGGATATGCGTAATGCGCACAGCGGAATCCGTGGTGTTCACGTGCTGCCCGCCTGCGCCTGTTGAACGGTAAGTATCAATCTTCAAATCAGATTCTTTTATTTCCACATCGGCTTCCTCCACTTCGGCCAGAATGGCAACGGTGGCGGCGGAGGTGTGAATGCGTCCCTGCGATTCCGTTTTCGGCACACGCTGCACGCGGTGCGCACCGGATTCAAATTTCAAATTCGCAAATACATTGTGGCCGGTGATGGTGGCAATGGCTTCCTTATATCCGCCTTGTTCTGCTTCGGTGAATTCTTCCACCTGGAAACGCCAGCCTTTATGCGCAGCGTAGCGGCGGTACATTTCAAATAATTCCATCGCGAAGAGCGCGGCTTCTTCGCCGCCTGTGCCGGCGCGGACTTCCAAAATCGCGTTTTTCGCATCAGCTTCGTCTTGTGGCAGCAGGGCGAGTTTGATTTCGCGCTCCAGTTCCGGCAGACGTTCGCGGATATTATCCAGCTCCATCTGCGCGAGTTCCTTCATTTCAGGGTCGGAGAGGAGAGCTTCGTTATCCGCACGTTCACGTTCCAGTTTTTGGAACTCACGGATTTTCTCGACGACTGGCTCCAGCTCTGCGCGCTCCTTCCCCAGCCGCGCCATGTCAGCGGGTTTCAGGTCCGGCGACTGCAGCTGCTCATCAATCTGCGTGAACTGCTTTTCCAGCTGGGAGAGTTTATCGGCGAGGGACATGGCAGTTGTTTAAGCGACTTCTTTCGTCGCCTCAATCTCTTTCGCTTTTTCTTCGATCAATTCTACCACATGTTCCACGATATCAGCGTCTTTCAGGCGGTGGGCGGGAACGCCCTTCAAATAGACTTGATGCGTGCCGGCACCGCCGCCGGTGAAGCCGATGTCGGTGAGTTTAGCTTCGCCGGGCCCGTTCACGACGCAGCCGATGATGGAAACGGACATGGGCGTAGTGATATGCGCGGTGCGTTCCTCGAGTGCGGCAACGGTTTTGATCACGTCAAACTGCTGGCGCGCGCAAGACGGGCAGGCGATGATATTCACGCCGCGCGACCGCAGGCCGAGGGATTTCAAGATATCAAAACCGGCATGGATTTCTTCCACCGGATCGGCGGAGAGTGAAACGCGGATCGTATCACCAATGCCATCCCATAACAGCGCGCCCAGGCCGATGGCGGATTTAATCGTGCCGGTGCGCAAGCCGCCAGCTTCGGTAATGCCCAGATGCAATGGATAATCGCATGACGCCGCGAGCAGGCGGTAAGAGGCCACAGCCAAAAATACATCACTCGCCTTCACGCTGATTTTGAAATTATGAAAATCTTCATCTTCCAGATGTTTGGCGTGGTTTAATGCGCTTTCCACCAGGCCTTCCGGGCAAGGCTCACCGTATTTTTCCTGAATGTATTTTTCGAGGCTCCCACCGTTCACACCAATGCGGATTGAACAGTTATTGTCCTTGGCGGCTTTAACGACTTCCTTCACGCGGTCTTGCGATCCAATATTGCCGGGATTAATGCGCAAACAGGCCGCGCCTGCGCCTGCGGCTTCAATCCCGCGTTTGTAATGGAAATGAATATCGGCCACGATCGGCACGGGGCTTTCGCGCGTGATTTCTTTTAGTGCGGCGGTGGATGCTTCATCCGGGCAACTCACGCGCACAATATCCGCGCCTGTAACTGCGAGTTTTTGAATTTGCTCAATCGTCGCCTTGGCATCAGACGTGAGGGTATTCGTCATGGATTGTACGGTAATTGGCGCGTCGCCGCCCACCGCAACATTGCCCACCATGATCTGGCGGCATTTGCGGCGATTAATGGCCCGATAAGGCCGCAATTCGCTATTCAGGGACATTATCAGTGGCAGGCGTATTCGGCGTGTTATTATCTTCGGCAGGTTTATTCATCGCGTCTAAAGTGGCGGCAAGATTTTGCGGCGCAAGTGGCAAATTACGCTGCACGGTGCCGGGTGTCCCGGATGGTGCGATACCCTTGCCATCAATGGTGAAATGTAGACCTGCAAGATTACCTGTTGTCAGTGACAACGTGCCGTCGTTCGGGACGCGGAAACTATCGCCGGGGCGCATCACGCGGGAGAAAATTACCTGGCCATCCATGTCGCGTACCTGCACCCAACTGTCCTGTGCAGCGGTGATGGTCACGCGCGTAGGCGTGGTTGCGCCGTAAGCAATGCCGGTTTGTGGCGGCGCAGCAGCATCAGGTGTAAGCGGCTGTTCAGTGTTGGGCGCAGCAGCAGTGGCGGTATCGGCGGTAGGATTTTGTGTTTCAGGATTTGTGGCTGGCGTTTCGACAGCTGCTGTTGTTTCCTCAGCCGTTTGTGTTTCCGCAACCGTAGGCAGTTTTTCAGTGACCGGTGGTGCAGTGGCAGCAGACCATAAAATAAAAATCACAAATAATGCGATGACAACACTGATAATCACTTTGATATCCGGCATCTGATGATCATCCAGCGGTTGGGGCATTTCCAGTTCCGGTGTGCGGCGGCCGCCACGGAATTCGCGTTTGAATTGTGCGGCTGCACCTGATTCATCCAGATTTAAAAATGCAGCATAGCTGCGCACAAAGCCTTGCGCATATACAAGTTCGGGAAGCTCTTCCCAATTCGAATCTTCGATTGCCTGCAGATAAACCCGGCGAATTTTTAACATCTCTGCGATTTGTTCGACTGTCACGCCGCGTTTTTCACGGGCGGCCCGCAAAATTTGTCCCACTGAATTCACATTGGCAGCTTGGGGCTGGCCAGTCTGCGCCACATTCGGCGGGCGGCGGCGAGGGCGCGGCGGCGTGGCTTTGGCACTGGCTTCAGACATTCTCGGCTCCTTGCTTAACCCACGAGGGGTGGTGGCATTTGCGGCAATTCACCCAGCGCAATTCGATGATCCTTCGCATAGGCCCGCAAGGCTGCACGATAGTCCTCTGGCGGCGCGATGTCCAGAATATGTGACAAAAATCCAGCAATTCCGGCAATATTTGTGGAGCGCACCATGGCTTTAATCCCTGCCACTGCGGGCGAGGCAATGGAAAGGGACCGGACACCCAGGCCCAGAAGCACCATGGCTTCCAAGGGTTTCGCCGCCATTTCACCGCAGAGCGACAGCGGCACATGCGCTGCATCAGCCGCGCGGACAATATCACGCAGCATGCGCAGGAAACCATCGCAGAGTGGATCAAAAACACCCTGCAGGTGGGATGAGCCGCGATCTACGGCATAGGTATATTGGAACAGGTCATTGGAGCCGATGGAAATGAAATCCACCTCATCCATTAACTCAGGCAATTGCCACATCAGTGATGGGACTTCAAACATAATGCCGAGCTTTAATTCCGCAGGCATCGGCACGCCCTGTTTCATCAAATATTCGCATTCGAGATTAAGGGTATGCCGCGCAGACTTTACCTCGCCCACTGCGGCAACCATCGGCAGCATGATGCTTAGCTTGCGGCCGTTGGCGGCAATTAATAAGGCACGAAATTGTTGCCGCAATAATGCCGGGCGATCCAGGCCGACGCGCAGGCCCCGCCAACCGAGTGCCGGGTTATCTTCAGGAATATGCGGCATGTAAGGCAGTTTTTTATCGGATCCGATATCCAGTGTGCGGAATAAAATCGGCTTATGCCCGCATTCCATCATCACGCGCGCATAAATTTGTGCCTGTTCATTAATGGATGGGTAATGGCCCAGAGCCATAAAGGGAACTTCGGTACGGTAAAGGCCGATGCCATCGGCATCCAGCGCATTGATATTCGGCAAATGACTGAGCAGGCCTGCATTGATATAAAGAGCGATGCGCTCACCATCCAGCGATATGGCTTCGCCTTTGGCATCGGCTGAAGCCTGCGCGATTTCATTTTCACGCATTTGGTGGCGTTGCACGGCCTGATCAATCAATTCTTGCGGCGGCTCAACATATAATTGGGCGCGATCCGCATCTACGATAATCTGATCGCCATCTTCGATATGGGAAAGCAGATTTTTACACTGGCCAATCACGGGCACACCCATGGCGCGCGCCATAATGGTGATATGTGATGACGGTGATCCGCCCTCCAGTGCAATCCCACGCACGGCAGACATATCATAAGTAATCAGATCCGCCGCACTGAGATCTGACGCAATCAAAATAGCATCCTGTGTGAGGGCAGGTAGGGAGGAGGGCTCCTCACCCAATAATAAATGCAGGAGACGTTGAGAAACATCGACAAAATCCTGCGCCCGTTCGCGCAAATATAAATCCGTGGCGCGCGCCAGCCGCGTGGTCGTGTCATCCTGTACGGCCTGCACCGCTGCTTCAGCTGTTAATCCTTGTTGGATACGGCTGCTGATTTTTTTCAGCCAGCCACGATCGATGGTAAAAAGTTTATAGGTTTCCAGAATTTCATAGGAGGTGGATTTTTCATCCGCATCTGAAAGCAAATCATCAAAATTATTCTGCAGGCGGTTCAGCGCATCATTAAAACGGCGTAATTCTGCCTCGGGATTATCGGCGACAAGTCGTGTGATGCTGGCCTTGCGCACCAGCCGCACCGCGCGGCCAATCGCAATGCCGTGGTTAAAACTGATGCCGGGAATACGAAAGGGTTCCAGATTGGGGCCGCCGGACGAAATGGTTTCATCACGGCTGACCAGGGCATGACTGGCAACCAGT
>DPZW01000001.1:0-3372 GCA_003536545.1 Rhodospirillaceae bacterium | reverse complement strand
CAGGGCATGACTGGCAACCAGTTCTGTGACCAGCATGGCAATGGTGGTGAGAATATTAATCAGTTCTGAGCTGAATTCCTGAACACGGCGCGATTGGATGACAAGGACTCCGCGTGTTTTGCCATCGCGCAACAAGGGTACGCCGCAATAACCGTGAAAAGATTCTTCGCCCATTTCCGGGCGCACAACAAAACGCGGATCCAGGGGGGCATCTTTGACGCTCAATGGTCTTTGCGTGGCGGCGATTTCGCCTGCAAGGCCTTCGCTCACGCGCAGGCGGGTGACATTGACGGCTTCTGGTTTCAACCCGTGCGTTGCAAATAATTCCAACACATCACCCGCACGCATAATATAAATCGTGCAGGCATCCACGCGCAATTCACGCGCGATCAGATCAGTAATTTTTTGTAGCTTGTCGCGGGTTTCATGGGGGCCGGCCATTACGTCACGCAAATGCGGCAGCAAGCGGGCCACCACCCGCACCAGAGATGTGGTGCCAGTCCAATCGGATAGTTTTTTGACCGCCCCGCTAAGCATGCGCAGGGGATAGCATGCAATGCATCAATGATAAAGCGTTTTAGGCTTTTATTTGCTGTGCCAGGGTGCCCAGCGTTTGCTCCAGCAATTCATGGATAATATCGGCGCAGGGTTCAATTTTTTTAACCATGCCCACCGATTGTCCGGCCATAACGGATCCGGTTTCCACATCACCCTCCACAACCGCACGGCGCAATGCGCCTGCCCAGAAATGTTCAATTTCCAGTTGGGCAGTCTTCATATCCATTTCACCGGATTCATATTTCTTAATGGCATCCAGTTGCGCCTGCACAAAGTTTTTGGTGCCGTCGTTCTGAATACCGCGCACGGGAATAACCGGAAAACGTGGATCAATCTGCACAGATGGTGTGGCATCGCGTGCCTCGGCCTTGATGAAAGCCTGTTTGAATTTGTCATGGGCAATGCATTCAGTTGCGCAGACAAAACGCGTGCCCAGCTGAACGCCGGATGCGCCCATTTCCAGGTACTGTGCAATCGCCTCGCCGCGGCCGATGCCGCCGGCAACAAATACCGGGACTTCTTTGACATGCGGCAGAATTTCCTGTGCGAGCACGGAAGTGGTCACAGGCCCGATATGGCCACCAGCTTCGTTGCCTTCAACCACCAATGCATCCGCACCGGATTTAATGAGCTTTTTTGCGAGGATCATTGCCGGTGCAAAACAGATCACCTTGCAGCCATATTCCTTCAGCATTTTAATGGAGGCTGAAGTCGGCAGGCCGCCTGCCAATACCACATGTGAAATTTTTTCCTCGCCGCAGATTTTAATCAGATCATCCAGTTGCGGATTCATCGTAATCAAATTCACGCCAAATGGCTTTGTGGTTTTGGTACGTGTTTTTTGAATTTCGGCACGGAAAATTTCCGGTGGCATCGAGCCAGAGGCCAGTACGCCGAATCCGCCAGCATTGGAAATCGCGGCGACCAGATTGGCTTCAGACACCCATGTCATCGCACCGCCCAAAATGGCATAACGGCATCCCAAAAAATGTGTGCCGCGCGACCATAGTTGTTCCAGACGACGTTCGGCGTATTCAGCGGGTGTTTCACGTTTCATGATTCCCATTATAGCGGGAAATTGCGGGAGGTGCTGTTCGGCAAAATCACGGGCGACGCGCATCGGTTCTTCCGGCCACCGGATATCAAACGGTAGCTTGGGGAAGTGGATGTGCGACATATCAAGCCTGGGCAGCATCAATCTTTTCCTCCGCATCGAGGCCATAAGCTGTGTGCAGGGCACGCAGTGCAAGCTCGGTATACTCATCCTTGATTAGCACAGAAACCTTGATTTCCGAAGTGGAAATGACCTCGATGTTAATGCCTTTTTCCGCCAGAACCTCAAACATTTTCAAGGCAACCCCGGAATGGGTTTTCATGCCCACACCAATGGCTGAAATTTTGACAATGTCATTTTCGCTATACATGGCCCTGTAATCAACCGTCTTATCGGATTTGGCTTTTTCAAAAATTCGAATGGTTTGTGCCAGATCACGTTTGCCGACCGTAAAAGTCATATTGGTGATGGCATCATTGCCTGTTGCCACATCCTGAACGATCATATCCACGATGATGCCTGCATCCGATAGCGGTCTGAAAATTGCGGCGGCGAGACCGGGGGCATTGTGAATGCCTTCCAGGGTAACTTTGGCGTCATCGCGCGAGAAGGCGAGACCGCTGACCAATGCTTTTTCCATAATTTCATCCTCATCTACAATTAATGTGCCGGGCAGATCCGAACCAATTTCATCTGCAAAAGTTGAAAGAACCTGAACATGCACGCGGTGGCGCATCGCCATTGTGACCGATCGCACCTGCAAAACCTTCGCGCCCACAGATGCCATTTCCAGCATTTCTTCAAAGGCAATGCGCGGAATTTTTCTGGCGCGCGAAACCACGCGGGGATCGGTGGTATAAACACCATCGACATCCGTATAAATATCACAGCGTTCCGCCCTAAGAGCGGCAGCCAATGCAACGGCTGACGTATCACTGCCGCCGCGCCCTAATGTGGTCACGCGCCAGTCTTCAGTCCGGCCCTGAAATCCTGCAATGATGGGAACTTCACCATTGGCAATCGATACATTTAATTCTTCTGTGGGGATGTCAACAATGCGTGCGCGACCATGCTGCATATCGGTTAAAATGGGGACCTGCCAACCCAGCCAAGAACGCGCCTTGATCCCATGGGCTTGCAGCGCGAGCGCAAATAATCCCGCCGTTACCTGTTCGCCTGACGCCACCACGCTGTCATATTCACGGCTGTCATGATTGGCGGTGATGGCATCGCAATATTCCACCAGTTGATTGGTGACGCCCGACATCGCCGAAACCACCACAGCAACCTGATTGCCGCGTTCAATTTCCGCTTTGGTTTTTTGGGCAGCCCTGAGGATGCGATCAATATCGCCTACCGAGGTGCCGCCGAATTTTTGGACAATTAAAGACATGGTGATTTCCTGCCATATTTGTTAAATCTTTGCCCATGACAAATCAAGCAAATAGCCGTATTGCCGCTGAAAACGCCCAGTTTGAGGCGATTGGCGGGGAGTGGTGGGATGAACAGGGGCCATTCCGACCACTGCATTTGCTGAATCCTTTGCGGATGCGTTATTTAGCTAGCCAGATTGGCCCTATGGCGGGCAAACAAATTCTCGATATCGCATGCGGTGGCGGTTTGGTTTGTGAGCCCATGGCGCGGCTGGGTGCGCATGTGACCGGGATTGATACCAGCCAGAATGCGATCACGGCGGCGCGCGCGCATGCGGCAGCAGGTAGATTGCAAATTGATTATCAGGTTTGTGCCTTGGAAGAATT
>DPZW01000065.1 GCA_003536545.1 Rhodospirillaceae bacterium | reverse complement strand
CGGGCGCATTACGCCCTGCTGATCGTCTTTGCCCTGCCCAACACCCTGCCCGGCATTCCCGGCACCTCGGCGGTGCTGGGCGTGCCGCTCTTGTATCTGACGCTGCAGCTGGCGCTGGGGCGCGACCCCTGGCTGCCGGGCTTCATCGCCAACCGGTCGGTCGCGCGCGAATCGCTGGCGCTGGTGCTGGAGCGCGGGTTGCCGTGGATCGAACGGGGGGAGCGTTATCTGCACCCCCGCCTGACCGGGCTGACCGGCAAGCGGGTGGAACGCGCCGTCGGCATCCTGTCGGTGGTGCTGGCGCTGGCGATCATGCTGCCCATTCCCTTCGGCAACATGATGCCGGCGCTGGCGATCATCTTCTTCGCGCTGGGGCTGATGGAGCGTGACGGCGCCTGGGTGATCGGCGGCTTCGCCATGGCCGTGGTGGCGTTGGCGGTGGTGGTCTTTGTGCTCTGGGCGGTGATCAAGAGCACGCTTTTCGTGCTGCTGGGTGCCTTCGGCGTGGGGGGATAAGGGCCGCCGTTCCGCCGGCCGGATCATCCCGGCTAGGCGGACGGGTGGGGCGGGTATAGGCTGCGATCACTGTTCACTTGAAAGGGATTCGACATGCGCAAGTTTCTGCTTGGCTGCACCGCCTCGGCCGCCCTTCTGGGCAGCGCCGCCCATGCCGGCGGCATGCCCGAACCGGTGATGGAGCCCGAGGTGGTCGAGGCCGCCACCTCATCCTCATCCGGCGGGGTGATCGTGCCGCTGCTGCTGCTTCTGGTGATTGCCGCGGCCGTCTCCAGTTCGGGCGGGGATGACGTGCAGGTCAGCGACCGCCGGCTGAAAACTGATGTCCAGTGGACCGGCATGGCGCCGAACGGCCTGCCGCTTTACCGCTTCCGTTACCGGGGCAGCAAGGCGGTCTTTGAAGGCGTGATGGCGCAGGATGTGGCCAATCTGCGGCCCGATGCGCTGGTGCGCGGCGAAGGCGGGCTGATGGCGGTGGATTACGGCCGCCTTGGCCTGCAGATGAAGCGCGTCGCCTGAACGGCAAGGGGCGCCCCGTTGGGGGCGCCGCCTGAACGGCCTCAGCCGACGCGGTAGTTCGGGCTTTCGCGGGTGATCTGCACGTCGTGGACGTGGCTTTCCTTCAGCCCCGCCCCGGTGATCTTCACGAACTGGCAGTTCTGCCGCATCTCGGCCACGGTGCGGTTGCCGGTATAGCCCATTGCCGCCCGCAACCCGCCGACCATCTGGTGAATCACCTGCGCCGCCGTGCCCTTGTAGGGCACCTGACCTTCGATGCCTTCGGGCACCAGCTTGTCGCTGGCGGCATCCTTCTGGAAGTAGCGGTCGGCACTGCCCCGCGCCATGGCGCCAAGGCTGCCCATGCCGCGATAGGATTTGTAGGACCGCCCGTTCCACAGGATCAGCTCACCCGGGCTTTCATCGGTGCCCGCGATGGCGCTGCCCACCATGGCGCAGCTGGCGCCTGCCGCGATGGCCTTGGCGAAATCGCCGGAATATTTGATGCCGCCGTCGGCGATGATCGGAATGTCCCCCGCCGCACGGGCCGAATCCATGATCGCGGTCAGTTGCGGCACGCCGACGCCCGCCACGATGCGCGTGGTGCAAATACTGCCGGGGCCGATACCGACCTTGAGGGCATCCGCGCCCGCGTCAATCAGGGCGCGCGCCGCATCGCCGGTGGCGATATTGCCCGCGATCAATTGCACATCCGGATATTTCTTACGCAGCGTTGAAACCATCTCAACCACGCTGGCGGCATGGCCATGTGCGGTGTCGACGACAATCACATCAACTTCAGCATCTGCCAATAATGCCGCGCGCGCCATGCCCGCCTCGCCCGTACCGATGGCGGCGGCACATCGCAAACGCCCTTTGTCATCTTTGGTCGCAGTGGGGTTCAATTTGGCTTTTTCAATATCTTTGACGGTCATCAGACCGGTGCATTCTCCGGCCGAATTTACCACCAGTAATTTTTCAATCCGGTGCTGATGCAGTAATTTCTGTGCCTCGCCGCGCGTGATACCTGCAGGCGCAGTAATCAAATCCTTGGTCATGATATCGCGCACAGGCGTTGCGTTATTCTCCACAAAGCGGATATCGCGATTGGTTAAAATACCCACCAGTTTTTTATTCGCATCCACCACCGGAAAACCAGAAAAGCCGTGCTCATCCATCAAACGCAAAGCATCGCCCACCGCTGCATCGGGCGAGATCGTAATTGGGTTCAGCACCATGCCGGATTCAAAACGTTTGACGCGGCGCACTTCGTCGGCCTGTTGTTCGGGCGGCAGATTGCGGTGAATGACGCCGATGCCGCCCGCCTGCGCCAGCGCGATCGCCATGCGGGATTCCGTCACGGTATCCATCGCGGCGGATAAAATGGGAATGCCGAGCTTGATCGAACGCGTCAGGCGCGTCTCGGTATTGGCATTGGCGGGAAGAATGGTGGAGGCGGCAGGCAGCAACAGGACGTCGTCAAACGTCAGCGCTTCTTGAATGATTTTCTGAGGGTGTTTTTGTCCAAACATGTTTGGTTATAAACAGCAAAAACCCCATTTGCAAAGATTTTTTGCAAACGGGGTTAAATGCCTCAAAAATCAGGGTTATCTGGCGTGGGCCTGCGCGTTTACCGCACCTGTATACAGCCCAGGCTTGACCGGGCGCGCCAGGGAAATGAGATCGGCAACGGGTGTAAGTTTTTGCAAATCTGATGACAACATGGCCTCAAGCCCGCCCGCAGCTTTGACAAAATTTTCGCGCACAGCATCACTCATGATACCCTTGGTCAGTTTTTCGAGCTTGCCAATATAATTTTCACGGCCCCAGGGCGTATCGCCAAAGCAATGCGCATTCGCACGTTCCTTGGTAATTTCAACCGGTGCAGTGCCGTCCGTAAAGGTGAAAATTAATTTGCCGCCCATGGCCTGTTCGGTGGGTTCGGTGGAATGATATTTGCGTTCCCATTCGGCATCGAATTTCGTTTCAACTTTCAGCATTAGCTCGCGCAAAACTTCTTTGTCCGCCGCCGCGATTTCATACACATCTTCATCCCAACGTCCCAGTTGCAGCGCACGCGCCACGGCAAACATAATCGAATGATCCAATGTGCCGCGCGGCGCATCGGGATCCACCTTCTGCGGATCTTTCGCATCCACGCCAATCACGTGATGGGTGTGATGTGAAGTTTCCAGAACGATTTTTTCAATTTTGGTCAGGTCAGGCTTGCCATTTTCGTCCGCGGGTAATTGCGGAATGACCTCCAGAACGGCGTCAATAATCGCCTGCCCCTGATACTCAAACGCGTGTTCCTTGGGATAAGTGATGAGGATATTTTCAAACGTATCCACACCCGGTTCAGGGAGGCGCACTTTATATTCCGCATCCGGGTTTTCACGACCATCCAGGAAACGGCGGATGATGCTGTCTTCGCCTTCATACACTGGGTTGGGGCCTATCTGGCCGCTGTCATTGCCGCTCATGGCAACATTCACCGCTTCAATTGCAATTTCTGCCGAGTATGCAGGTACAAGTTCTTTTTGCGCGCCGATCTCGCCTTTGCGTGATTGACGTGAAGAGACCGCATTATGCACGGCGAAATTCACCGCGTGATAAATTTCTTCCACTGACAGCCCCAGCATCGCGCCGATGCCTGCCGCCGTTGCTGCCGCGATATGCGTCATGTGATCGACTTTATGTTTATGCAGACAAATCCCCGTGCCGCTGCCGGTGCCGACGAGTGCGACGTGGATTTCATAAGCCACGGCAATGCCGCGCATCACATCTTCGCCGCTGCATCCCATTTGCTGGGCAACTGCGAGGATGGGTGAAATATTGTCGTCAGGGTGTGAATATTCTGCCGCCAGGTAGGTGTCATCCTGATCACGAAAACGCACCGCACCTGCATTCACATAAGCCGCCTGCGAAACGCCAAATTTACCTGGCATACCATAAATGCTGGCAAGGCCCGTTCCCGCGCTCGCCAATGTTTTTTCACGCATGACCGTCACGGCTTCTTCATTAATTGCCGCCAATGCAATGGCTGCGTTATCAATAATACGGTTGATGACCATATCTTTGACTTTTTCTGTCAGTTGCACTTCGCTTGAACGCGCCGCGACTTCCGCAATTTTCCAAGCCAATTGATCTTTGCGCGCCAACTGGCCGCCTTTGCCAACTGCTTTAACGGTGTGGATGACTGCCATAAATATGCTCCTGAGGGTATGAATTAGACTATGGTTTTAACTAGAATAGTCTGCCCCCGCCAGTCAAGATTTTTAGATGGGCCCGCTACGAAATCCCGTCGCCACCAGATAGAGTTCCGAGCTATCCTTGCGGGATGCCGGGGGTTTGATATGGCGCACCTTGGCAAAGCTTTGCTTGAGCGGTTGCAACAGGTCGCCCGACGCGCCGCCCTGGAATAATTTACAGACGAATGCGCCGCCTTCGGCCAGAACTTCCTGAGCAAAATAAAATCCTTCTTCCGCCAGGGCCATAATCCGCATGTGATCGGTATCGTGATGACCCGTGGTATTCGGCGCGATGTCCGACATCACCAGATCCACCTTGCGACCCCCAATCATCTCCAGTAATTTTTTTTGGACCTCTTCCTCAGAAAAATCGCCCTGAATAAATTCAACTCCGGACAGCGGCTGGATCTCCAGCAAATCCATCGCAATCACCTTGCATTTTTTTGCTGCCGCAATCTGCGACCAGCCGCCGGGTGCCGCACCCAGATCCACCACCGTCATACCGGGGCGAAATAATCCGCATTTTTCATCGAGCTGGATGATTTTAAACGCCGCGCGGGATCGGTAGCCAAGCTTTTGCGCTTCGGCCACATAGGGGTCATTCAACTGCCGCTGCACCCAGGCGCGCGAAGACTTCGACAACTTCTTGTTCGTTGCAGATTGTTTTTGCTGGCGGCCGCGAGGCGGACTTGAGATTTTGCTCATCATTTTGCTATACAGTTTTATCCTCTCCAGCTAAAGTCTTTTCCCTAACCAGCCGAGAATAACATCATGACTGCACCCGCCCTGAACGCTTCCAACATCGCCTATGTCGCGGGTCTGTATGACCGTTATAAAAAGGACGCGAGCAGCATCGATCAGAGCTGGACGCAGTATTTCCGTCAGCTGAATGAAAACGACACCGCGATGCTGGCGGAACTGACCGGCGCGAGCTGGACGCCGAAGCAGGCAAAACTGCCGGATGAAATTGCATTGCCGGAAAAGAAATCCAAGGGCGGTGACAAGCCTGCGGCTGCTCCTGCGGCCAGCAGCGCGGATTTGCAGCAGGCCGTGCTGGATGCCGTGCGCCTGCATTCACTCGTGCGTGCATATCGCACATCGGGTCATTTCGCGGCCAATCTGGATCCATTGGGCATTGAAAAACCCAAAGACCTGCCGGAACTGCGACCGGAATATTACGGCTTTACGGCCGATGATTATGATCGCCCGATTTATGCGCAAGGGTTATTTGGCAAGGAAACCATTACGCTGCGTGCATTGATCGCGGCATTGCGTGAAACTTATTGCGGGGATATCGGCGTGGAATTCACGCATGTGACAGACAAGGCGCAGTGGGACTGGCTGCTGAATAAAATTGAATCCAACCGCAACCACATTGATTTCACCAAGGCAGAAAAGACAGAAATTCTGCGTGAAGTCACGGCCTCTGAGGGACTTGAAAAATTCCTGAGCAAAAAATTTGTGGGCACCAAACGTTTCGGAATTGATGGCGGCGAAAGTACGATTGCCGGTATTGAGGAAATTTTGCGCACCGGCGTGAAGATGGGCGTGAAGGAAGTTTTATTCGGGATGGCACACCGCGGCCGGCTAAACATGCTTACCAATGTGATGAAAAAACCTTTCACGGCATTATTTTCTGAATTTTTGGGAACACCGTCTTTGCCTGCCGATGTCGTTGGC
>DPZW01000116.1:7435-7655 GCA_003536545.1 Rhodospirillaceae bacterium | reverse complement strand
AAAAAAAGGGGTGCGCACCGCCGTGCGCAATTTTGCGGACCGTGCCCGCGGGTTGGCCATGCATTCAGCCGCCGTAGGCGTAACAACTTTACGTTGCTGAATGGTTAATTTCGGTTCTGTTTTATCCTGCACAGGGGCAGGCATATGGCGTGAGATGCTTTCCTGCGCGCCGCTGGCGGCTGCAAAAAATTCTTTCACGATGCGATCTTCCAGCGAATGA
>DPZW01000116.1:0-7205 GCA_003536545.1 Rhodospirillaceae bacterium | reverse complement strand
GATGCGATCTTCCAGCGAATGAAACGTCACCACCACCAATTTGCCGCCGGGCTTTAAAATACTGGTCGCGGCTTCAAGGCCTGCCTGCAATTGGGCTAATTCATCATTCACGTAAATCCGCAAAGCCTGGAACGTGCGCGTGGCGGGATGTTGCCCCGGCTTGCCGCGCACTGCGCGCGCTACAATCTCTGCCAGCTGCGCGGTGGTTTCAATCCGCACTTCTTCACGCGCACGGGTGATGTAGCGTGCAATTTTGCGCGACTGCGGTTCTTCGCCGTATTGGTAAATGATATTGGCAATATCTTCTTCGCGGAAACTGTTCACCACATCCGCCGCGCTTTGACCGGCCTGTGACATCCGCATATCCAATGGCCCGTCATGCATGAATGAAAAACCGCGTTCTGCTTGATCCAATTGCATGGAAGAAACACCGATATCAAACACGACGCCGTCAACGGGCGTGAAGTTTTTTACCTGTGCGATATTTGCCAGGTCACCAAACTTCCCATGCGCCAATTGCGCGCCGTTTGGCACTTCTGCATTTGCAATCACATGGGGATCCTGATCGATGCCCAAAACTTCCGCACCGCGCGCAGTGATCGCACGCGTATAGCCACCAGCCCCAAACGTTGCATCCACCACGCGCATCCCGGGGGCGGGCGCGATTGCGGCGATAACTTCGTTTAACAGGACCGGTGTGTGGTTCATGCCGCGATACCCAAAGAGTTATCGTTGACCGGATAAACGCCGGGGCGCATCAGCCAGAAAAATTGCAGCGCGGTTAAAAATGCGGGGTGAAAAATCATGACTGTCCTCCGAGCTTCAGGGTTAAGTTTTGTTGCTGCACACGTGTCCGCTGTGCGGATTGATGTGCTTTCAGCGCGCCGGGCTCCCACAATTGGAAGAATTGTCCCAGGCCGATAAAGGCGATATTTTCAGAAATCTTGGCATGCGCAGTCAAAGCCTCGGGCAGCGAAATGCGTCCATCGGCATCAAAATTCAAAGGCTGCGCGTTCCCGAACAAAGTCGTCGCCAGCGCGGCCTGATCATCGGAATAAAACGCGTAATCATCCATCGCAGCGGCCAGCTGGTTCATGCGCGCAAAACCAAAACCATCCAGGCACGGGTTTTTATGGGAAGGGGTGAGCACAACACCGGAAAATTCCGGAGAAGTGAGCGCAGCACGCCAGGCGGCGGGAACAGATACCCGGCCTTTCTTATCCAGCTTGTTGATATGAGTTGCCAAAAACAACGCCACTTAATCCCCCTGATACCCCGGCAAGTGACTGGTTTTTGTTCTAAGCTATTGTTATTCTTGTTCTTATTCAGCTTTTACAAAAACTTCCATCACTTGATGGGATACTATGGGATATCATGGGATAAGGTTGTTCGTCAATGGGATACTAACAAAATAGTAATCAGAATCAGAAGATTTACTACGTGGGTCAGTAAAGCCACAGTCAAACCCAAGTAAATATGTTCAGGTTTTGTTCTTATTTTTGTGCTTGACAGTCACCCCAATATAGGATTATATTCATATTGTCGCCGGGTGGTTAAACCCCATCCGGCACGAAGCTTTGTGAAGACAACCCAGGAGACCGGCCGGTTTCCACTTTTTTAAGGACCCCGAAAAAGCCGCAGAAAAAATCCAGAAACTCTAATAAATCCGCCAAAAAATTGAATAAAAACGGACAGTTAATGCTGGGGCCGCGAAAAGCCATGTTTTATACCCTGAAAACCGCAGATTTCCGCCAGTTTTTTCACATTAATATTCACTAATTTGTAACCTTTCCAACATATACTGAAGACTAGGGGAAATAGAATATTTCCACGACAGGCTCCGGAGAGGAGAGAGACCATGAACACATTGATGAAAAACATATTAAGCGTAACGCTTCTGACAATCGGCCTGATGGCCGTACCTGCCATGGCTGACGAGGGCGCACCGCCTGCCGATCAAGCCCAGCAAATGCTGTGCAACAAGCGCAGCGAAGTTATGAAAAATTTATCCGCGAACTATAACGAGGCACCAACCGCATTGGGGATGGCGTCTAACGGCGGTATTCTGGAAGTGATGACCAGCCGGGATGGTAAAACCTGGACTGTATTATTAACAACCCCTGATGGCAAAAGCTGTCTGGTGGCCATGGGTAATTCCTGGGAAAACGTAAAACTGGTGGCAGCTGGACCGGATGCCTAGACGAATTTAGGCAAGAGCCTTATTCGGTAGCTGTTGCAACAAAGACTTAGCGGACGAGCCGGCCATGTGCTGGCTCGTTTGTTATCGGGGTATATGTTAATTTTAGAAGCGATTCATGGCTAATTTGATTATCACCATTATTTCAATTGCCTTGGTTGCTGTGGCCGCCCTGATGGGGGCTTATTACGGCGGCCAGGCATTCAATGAGGGTCAGACGAAGGCCATAGCCAACACGCTGGTCTCGCAGGCAGAGATGATTTCAGCCGCGATGACCATTGGCGCGATGAATGAAAGTGGCGGAGACATAAGCCAATATTTTTCCGACAACTGGGGTGGAGATATTGATACATTTTTCAGCAACCTGATTGCCGATGGTGGATTGTCGAGCGCGCCGGTGCCGCCGACGCAGTTGACGACTTCCGGGTGGTACATTGGTGGAGGAGATCAAACGGTAGCTTCAGGGGGTGCTTTAGTTTTTATTGATAGTTTCAAGCTGTGCCAGCAGATCAGTATCATGGCAAAGGGGTCGTCTGGCACCCCAGAGTTGCTAACTGATTTCTCATACTCGCCTACCACTCAAAGTTTTGATTGTGCCTGTTCGGATGATAATACAAACGCTGTTTGTGACGCGAGTGATAGTTATGCTTTTTACTATAAAATCAAAGGCTTTAGCGGTTAGTGGATATCATCCTCTTTCAATCTTGCTATTTCGGCTGAAACGACTTTAATGCCCTTATGTCAAAAATTTTGCGTGCCCCTTTAGTGGATTTACTGCCCCTGAATGATATTCTGCAGGGCGATTGCATTGAACAGATGCGCGCGCTGCCGGATGGGAGTGTGGACTGCATTTTTGCCGATCCGCCCTATAATTTGCAGCTGCAAAATGCACTCACGCGGCCGGATCAGTCGCATGTGGATGCGGTGGATGATGACTGGGACAAGTTTGAAAGCAACGCGGAATATGATGCATTCACCCGCGCGTGGCTGGCTGAGGCGCGGCGGATTTTGAAACCGACGGGAACGTTGTGGGTGATCGGCAGCTATCACAATATTTACCGCATGGGGCAGGTGTTGTCGGATCTGGGTTATTGGTTATTGAACGATGTCGTTTGGCACAAAACCAATCCGATGCCGAATTTCCGCGGCACGAGGTTTCAGAATGCAACGGAAACAATGCTGTGGGCGCAGCGTGATAAAGGCGCGAAGTACACGTTTAATTATCACGCGCTGAAACATCTCAATGACGGCACGCAAATGCAGAATGTCTGGCACATTCCGCTTTGCACCGGGGCGGAGCGTATTAAGGGTGAAGACGGTAAAAAAGCGCACGCGACACAAAAGCCAGAGGCACTATTATATAATGTCATCGCATCATCCACCAATCCGGGCGATGTGATCCTCGATCCGTTTTTTGGTTCCGGCACCACGGGCGCGGTCGCGAAAAAACTGGGCCGGAATTTCATCGGCATTGAACGCGATTTGGATTATGTGAAAGTCGCGCGCGCGCGGATCGATGCAATCGCGCCGCTACTATTGGGCGATGATATATTAATGACCGAGAGCAAGCGCACCCAGCCGAAAGTGAAATTTGGTGAATTGCTGGCGGGCGGTTATTTCACTGTGGGCGAGGAGCTGCGCGACGCTAAAGGCAAGATCAGCGCGGTGGTGCTGGCGGACGGACGTTTGCAACTGGGTGAGCAAAAGGGCTCCATCCACCAAATGGGCGCAGCCGCGCAAAATGCGCAGGCCTGCAACGGCTGGGATTATTGGTATGTGCAGCGCGATGGTGCGTGGATTGCGATTGACGATGTGCGGCAGAATTATCTGCGCGATAGTAAAAACTGATCGCCGATTTGCAGGTCCCATTTTTTCGCTAGCCCCGCATTAATTTCTAATACATATTTACCTTTCACGTCCGGTGCAATCCGGGTTTCATCATGCGGCTTGGCATTTTCGTGGATGGCAATAATGCGCTGGGCTTCGTCAAAGAAAACCATATCCAGCGGCAGGAAGGTGTTTTTCATCCACATCGAAATCTGCTGCGTTTCAGGGAAAACGAAAATCATGCCGTGATCATCCGCCATTTCCTTGCGGAACATCAGACCGTATTGCAGCTGATTAGGCGTTTCCGCAATTTCAACTGATAGTTTTTTAATTTCCAGCGGCACGCGCATGATGGTCATTTCGCCTTGGCCGAATTGCGGCTCGGTCGGCGGCGATCCCCAACAGCTGACCACGGCGAAGGATAAAAACACACATCCCACCACAAAAGCGGCGATGGCATTCATGGAGGATTTTTTACTCATAACATCTGGCTTCCATAAAGGCGTTGATAGAGTGGGGATGTCTGCATCAATGCATCATGCGTGCCTGTGGCGATCACGCGGCCTGCTTCCATCACGGCAATCTGGTCTGCATCACGCACGGTGGAGAGGCGATGCGCGATGACAATGGTTGTGCGGCCCTGCTGCAGTTCTTTAAGGGCCTCCGCAATCAAACTTTCCGATTCATTATCGAGCGCAGATGTTGCTTCATCCAGCAATAAAATCGGCGCATTGCGCAGCATTGCGCGGGCAATCGCAATCCGCTGTCGTTGGCCGCCGGACAGCGATGTGCCTTGCTCGCCCAGGCGTGTCAGATAACCATCCGGCAGGGCCATAATAAAATCATGTGCTGCTGCATGCCGCGCTGCATATTCAATTTGTTCGTTTGTGGCATCGGGCGTGCCGTAGGCGATATTCGCCGCCACACTGTCATCGAAAATCACGATATCCTGCGATACTAGCGCAAGTTGCGCACGCAAAGATTTTTGCGTGACGCTACGCACGTCCTGACCATCAATTAGAACATTCCCGCCCTGCACATCATAAAAACGCGGGATGAGATTCAGGATTGTGGATTTGCCTGCGCCAGACGGGCCCACCAATGCCAGTTTTTGTCCGGGCTGCGCAGTTATCGATACGCCGTGCAGCGCATTTTTATCACCATAAGCAAATGAAACACTTTGCAGTTCAATCTTGCCTTTGGTGATGGTGATATCGTGTGCATCCGGCGCATCAACCAATTTAGGCTCTTCATCAAGCAGCGAAAATACGCGCTCTGCGCTCGCCAAGCCTACTTGCAGATTGGCATTGATATTCGCCAGGCGTTTCATGGGTTCATAGGCCATCGTAAAGGCGGTGATGAAAGAAAAGAATTCGCCCGGGCTCGCATGACCTTCAATCACCTGGCCACCACCATAAAAAATTACTGTGGCAATCGCAAAGCCGGACAGCAATTCGCCCAGCGGGTTTGACAGGCCGGAAAATTTCACCGTCTTCATCGCCAGTTTGCGAATGCCATCAATGAATCTATTCATGCTGCTGCTTTCGGCTTCTTCCATGCCGTAAGCTTTCACCTGGCGGATGCCCTGAAAGGTTTCCGTGAGGCGAGAGGTCACGCGCGACCATTCGGTTTGCGTCTTGCGCGCGGTCTGGCGCAGTTTTTTACTGAGCTTGCTGATCACAATCCCCATTAAGGGAAATGCGATAAATGCATATAATGTCAGTTTCGGCTGCTGGTACACCATCACGCCCACCAGAAAAATCAGCGTCAAAAAATTCTTGCCGATATCAGTAATGCTGTCTGATACCACGCTGCGCATAATGCCGATGTCGTTCGTCAGTCGCGTGATCAGCTCGCCAATCGGTTGACGTTGAAACATCGCCAGATCGGCGCGCAACAAATGTGTATGCAAACGCTTTTGCAAATCAGACCCCCCCGTCTGGCCGATACCCGCCATGATATATTTATGCAGATAGGTCATCACACCGCGCGTGACGAAGGCGAAAAATACGCCGCCCGCAACCGGGGCCAATAGCGCGGCATTCTTATTGACGAAAATCTGGTTGATCACCGGCTCCATCAGCCAGGCGAGCATCGCCGTCATGGCGGAGGCCACCACCATCGCGGCGATGGCTTTTATCAGGGTCCCTTTATGCGGCAGGACCAGTTCGCGCACCAGGCGGTGGAAAACAGACATGTTCATGGGGGCTTTGTAGCCCAAGATCGGGGGCGGCGGAATAATTTTCTTGACTTGTAGAGCCAAAGTGACGTTTTGTGGGCAGAGGTATCTTAGATAAAAAATAAACTTTAGAGCATCTGTGATGGGAATAAAAAGTTTTGTAACACTTAGAAAAGATGGCGAAAGCTGGGCAGATGCTGCTGCGCGGCATACAGAAGCATTAGAATATGAGATTTTGGATCGTGGAATTCGCTACCTTTATTTAGGGCAGTGTTCCTTCGGATTAGAAGACTATGATTCAGCAATCAAATATTTTCAAAAAGCTATTGATTCAAATCTAGGTAAGGTTAAGCAAGAGGAAGCTTGGCGTCGTTTGGGCGATTGTTATAAGGTAACCGAGAAAACAGCAGAAGCTATTGAAGCCTATATGCAGGCGGTGGAGATTCTGGCCCCGATCATCGAAAAAGAAAAAAGGGAAACAGGAGGCTTTCCTACAAAACATTCGAAATATTTGGCATTTTCTTTCAGAAGCATAGGGCAATGCGCTGAAAAACAGGGGGATTATCAGCTTGCCGCTAATTCCTATGGGGTTCAGCTTAGGCTTGAAACTGATGCTGGTTTTATTGATCGGGCCAAAAAAGACATTGCGCGTTGCAACAATCTCTTGGCTGGCCATGGCCCACGCGGCGGATCACCGCCCGGGCTTGCCGCATAATTCGCTTGCATTTCTAACGCGTCTGGCCCTATAACCCCCCTCATCACTCACGCGGGTGACGGCGACCTGACTTAAGGTCTCCACTCCGGTCCCGGCAACGGGCTCCATCTCACCTGCGGCGGCATTAACTGGAGAAAGGAAAAAGATACCATGACTATGCCTACTGTTACCCTGCGCCAACTGATTGAGGCTGGCGTGCACTTCGGCCACCAGACCCGCTACTGGGATCCGCGCATGTCGCCGTACATCTTCGGCGCCCGCGGCAAGATCCACATCGTCAACCTCGA
>DPZW01000137.1 GCA_003536545.1 Rhodospirillaceae bacterium | reverse complement strand
AAAGAATTTCTTCGACTGCAGGATTAAGACGGTGAATTTCATCAATGAATAATACATCACCCTGTTGCAGGTTGGTGAGCAAAGCCGCGAGATCCCCAGCGCGCGCAATCACAGGCCCCGATGTCATGCGAAAATTTACGCCCATTTCACGCGCAATAATCTGTGCCAAAGTGGTTTTACCCAAACCCGGTGGGCCGTGCAGTAAGACATGATCCAGTGCATGATTACGCCCACGCGCCGCCTGAATAAAAACCGATAAATTATCTTTGAGAATTTTCTGCCCGGTAAAATCCCGTAATGATTGCGGTCGCAATGCCGCATCAATGGGATCTGTTTCCTGCGGCTCTGGCGCAATGATGCGGGCGGCCTCAGCTGTCATGCCGCCAATTCCTTGAGACCTGAGGTAATCAAATCATTCAGCGCAGCACTCGCGCCCAGATTCTGTGCAGCGCGCGCAATCGCGGCTGCCGCTTCGCTGCGGCCATAACCCAGATTGGTCAGGGCAGAAATTGCATCCTGCGCGGCATTGGTATTAGCCGCTGCGGGCAAAGCGGCCACGGGTGATACCGCGAAACCGGGCCCCAATGCTTTATCCTTGAGTTCTGTTAAAATGCGCACGGCCAATTTGGGCCCCACGCCGTCCGCACGTGTGATTTGCACTTTGTCCTGTGCAGCAATCGCTAATTGTAAATTTTCCGGTGGCAGGATGGCGAGAATGGCAAGCGCAACACGCGCGCCAACCCCCTGCACCGTTTGCAGCAGGCGGAACCATGCCTGTTCTTCATGCGTAGAGAATCCAAACAGGGTAATCGCGTCTTCGCGCACCTGGGTTTCAACCGGCAGTGTCAGTGACTGCCCACCACGCAAACCCTGGCTCAACACGGCGCGGCTGACCTGTAAAAGATAACCCACTCCGTTTACATCCAGTACCAGGCGGTCATCCGCCAGATGGGAAACGGTTCCAGAGAGTTGCGCGATCATCCTTACTATATAGCTTGCTTTGCCGTGGGCTTGCTATAAAAAATGCGCTGGAAATGGATATGACATGGCACAGCTCTTCCCTGAACGACTGATTGACGGCTATCGCAATTTTCGCGAGAACCGCTTGCCCTTAGAAAATAACCGCCTGAAATTGCTGGCCAATCACGGTCAGCGGCCCAAGATTATGCTAATCGGCTGCTGTGACAGCCGCGTTTCACCCGAAGTGATCTTTGATACCGCCCCAGGTGAAATTTTTGTAGTGCGCAATGTGGCCAATCTGGTGCCACCGTTTGAACAGGCCGGTGAATATCACGGCACATCAGCCGCACTGGAATTTGCTGTAATAGCATTGAAGGTCAAGCATATCGTGGTAATGGGTCATGGCCGCTGTGGCGGTGTTCATGCTGCCCTGAATGAAAGTGATCCCTTGAGCCACAGCGATTTTATCGGGCAGTGGATGTCCATCATGGATAATCTGGCTGCTGAAGTTCGCAATGATGTAAATGTACCCGAAGCATTAAAGGCCAAAGAGCTGGAACATCGCGCCGTGCAACTGTCATTGCAAAACCTGCTGAGCTTCCCATGGGTACGCAGCGCGCACGATGCGGGCGAATTATCCTTGCACGGTGCATGGTTTGATGTCAGCGAAGGCGAACTTCATATTCTCAATTCCAAGGATGAGAAGTTCTATTCTGTTTGATTGTGAATTTTTTGTGACAAAATCACATTTGACCCTAAAAATCTTGACCCCAAAGGGATATTTTTAATATCATTCGGGCTCGGCCCCCAAGCCTTCGCCTGAATGAAAGCTAATAATGTCATTAACGTCAACAAATGCCACATCAGCCTTTGAGCCAAAGGACGAGACTGAGAAAAGAAACAACCTTATTCGAAAGAATATGGAGTGCATGCTTGTGCGTAGCTGGCAACAGCGCATGCATTTGGGCAGTAATGATTATACAGTTTTCTCTTATGCAACAGAAAGCTTCGACACAATCGAAGAACTTTACGCCCATGCAACCAGCCAGCTAGAAGCTGGCAACCATTTATCTTCTGCCACAGCGCGGCGTTATTTAAACAACCTGATGTACGAAGGGTTTCGCGAGATTGATCCTGAATTGCAGGCGAAGGGTATTGCCGGTTTATCTCTAGATACAAAATTAATACTTTATGAATCAATTGCGCAGGAATTTCATCCACAAAATTTGCAGTATTTAATGGCCTTGAATGATGAAATGGGATTGGCACGTGATTTTTATGCGTGCGAGGCTGAGGAATCCACATCTTTCTTTTCTATGGATAATATTGAAACTCTGCAAAATCAATATCCAAATTTAATCAACAGCCTTGATAGATTGTTAAAAAGCCCGACATCTTTCAACATTGAAGCGAAATCAAATATTTTCCAACAATTAGTGGATGCCTATTGCATCTATTGTGAAATACCCAGACTAAATGTCCGTTGCAAGTTTGAGGAAGATGAGGGATTGCAGGGGTTTTATTCGGCCTACGATAAATCTATTACCCTGAACACAAATACCGATAATTTTCGCCGTAATCCACTGGGCACAATTGAAACCCTTATCCATGAAGCACGCCATAGTAAGCAGCATGCGCTGGCTCAGGCTTATCGAAACGGAGAAATCAAGGAAAGCCATTCCAGTTATATTGCCGCACGTCTTTTCCATGCTAGCTTGATGACTGCAGGTGGCTATATCTCGCCTGAATTTAATTATTCCGGCTACCGAGACCAACCTGCTGAAATGGATGCACGTGCGGCAGGGGGTGCAGCAGCCGCCGCATTAAAGCGAAATCAGAAATATTTATCCGCCACGCCCCAACGGGCTATGCAGCCAAATCTGGCATTTACCTTTTAATTTTTAACATACTGCGCGCAACAGATTGCGGCTGCCAAGGCATCTGCTGCGTCAGCGGCAACCACAGGTGCGGTGGGCAATAAAATTTTTATCATGGCCTGAATTTGTTGTTTTTCGGCATGCCCCACCCCGGTTACTGTTTTTTTGATTTGATTAGTGGCGAATTCGTGCACGGGCAAATGCGCTTCAGCCGGTATCAATAATGCAATCCCACGTGCCTGTCCCAGCGCGAGCGAGCTTGCGGCATTTTTATTCACAAAGGTTTCTTCGACAGCGGCGAGGTGCGGCCCATGCGCGGCAATCACTTCACGCAAAGCCGCCGCTAATTGATGCAATCGTGCTGCCATTTCATCTTTGGCATTGGAAGTAATTATACCCGCTGCCACATAGGAAAGGCGGCTGCCATCCTGATCCACAATGCCCCAGCCCGTGCGCTGAAGGCCTGGATCAATGCCCAGAATCCGGCGCATCAGGCAGCCATCCCAGCTTGCGCATGGACAGCCAGCCGTGGCACATTCAGGGAATATGTCGAAAAAACCCGCCAAGAAAAGTAAAACTGCTGCATCGGCCAAAACTACCGCGCCGCAGACAGCCCTGCAAGCACCCGCAGAACCACTGGCCCGTAACGCGATTGAAAAATCCACTTTGTATCTGGTGCCAACGCCAATTGGAAATCTGGGGGATATCACCCAACGCGCCATTGATGTTTTAAAAAATGTTGCACTGATTGCAGCCGAAGATACGCGCAATACCGGAAATTTGCTCAAGCATCTTGATATCCGCACCCCCATGACCGCCTGTCACGACCATAATGAACAGGATGTTGCCAAGAG
>DPZW01000132.1:13638-14211 GCA_003536545.1 Rhodospirillaceae bacterium | reverse complement strand
CCTGTGCCCGCGATACAAAATTCTACGGCTTCATGCGCTCGCTCGAAGCTTATAAGAAAACCCTGGCCAGCCCGGATGCCACGATGGTGATTTCACCGGATAATGCATTCCTGCGGACGCTGGATAAGGGCATGGAATAGGTTTTAACAAAATTTCATGCTTTAAGCCATCGGCTGCCATTGCGGCGCGGGGCAGCATTCACTATTAATAATATAGAAAATCTTGGAGAAGCCAGATATGCGCCTAAAGCCAGTTATTGTCCTGTTCCTTTCTGTTTTACTTTTGAATTCTCCCAGCGATGCCGCCACTGCGCAGGCTGAAGTCATTCCACCCACGGGCGCGCCATCTTCTGATGTAAAGCCCTATAGTTACGCCGATCTGGTAGAAAAACTACTGCCTGCGGTCGTGAATGTTTCCGCCACGCAGATTGTCGGCAAAGAAGGCCCATCGGGCATGACGCCTGAAGAATTCATGCAACAGATCCCCCCCGGATCCCCCTTTGAAGATTTCTTTAAGGATTTTCTGGAGCGTCATGGCGGCGGCAATTCACCCAAACGCACCCAGGCATCATTG
>DPZW01000132.1:0-13456 GCA_003536545.1 Rhodospirillaceae bacterium | reverse complement strand
GCTCTTCCGATCTCCCAAACGCACCCAGGCATCATTGGGCTCTGGCTTTATCATTGATGCGGAAAAAGGCTTGGTCGTGACCAATCATCACGTTGTTGCCGATGCGGATGAAATCAATATCATTTTACAGGATAACAATACAATCACTGCGAAACTGATCGGCACGGACCCGAAAACGGATTTGGCGGTCTTGCAAATTCCAACCGATAAATATCCACTCAAGGCTGTGGTCTTCGGTGATAGCGATGCGATGCGCGTGGGAGATCCGGTGCTGGCGATTGGCAATCCCTTTGGCCTCGGCGGCACTGTGACATCCGGGATTATTTCTGCGCGCGCACGGAATATCAATGCCGGTCCTTATGATGATTTCATTCAGACAGATGCGGCGATCAATCGCGGCAACTCTGGCGGTCCCATGTTCAATCTGCGCGGCGAAGTGATCGGCGTGAATACGGCAATCTTTTCGCCTACCGGCGGCAGCGTTGGCATTGGTTTTGCCATTCCGTCACAGCTTGCAAAAACTGTGGTTAGTCAAATTTCCCAATACGGCACCACGCGGCGCGGCTGGATTGGTGTGCGCATCCAACAAGTGACGCCTGATATTGCTGAAAGCCTTGGGCTTGGCAAAGCGCGTGGTGCGCTGGTGGCATCGGTTGCGGAACGCGGTCCATCGGCAGCGGCTGAAATTCAACCGGGTGATGTGATTTTATCATTCAACGGTAAGGATATTCCGGAAATGTCACGCCTGCCGCGCGTGGTCGCAGAAACCGAAGTCGGCGCGGAAGTGCCCGTTGTCGTCTGGCGCAAAGGCGAGACGCTCAGCAAAGTTCTGAAAATCGGTTCGCTGGAGAAAGCGGAAAAAGAAGGCACACTCGAAGGCCGCCGCGCGGAAGATGGCGCACCGGCCAAGGATGGCGAGGGTCAGGTGCTGGGCATGACGCTGGGCAATATGTCGCCTGCGCTCAGGCAACAATTTGGTCTGGCGAAAAAAACACAGGGCGTTGTCGTCACTGATGTGACATCCGGCAGTGATGCGGCGGATAAAAATATCAAGGCAGGCGATGTTTTGATGGAATTGAACCAGCGGCCTGTGACAACGGCTGCTGAGGTGCTGGAGCTGATTGCCGCCGCGCGGCGACAGGGGCGTAAAACGGTTCTGATGCTGGTGGATAGCAAGGGCGATCTGCGCTTTATCGCACTTTCGCTGGAAGAGGCGAAGGCTGAGAAAAAACCGCCTGCGCCGCCGCCTGCACCGAAGAAAAAGTAGGCAGATTGTCGGGTACCCATTTTTCGGCAAACATGAGATAACAGCCCATGATTTATTGTTTCGGTCTGTTATCCATGAGCCTGATCATGACAGGCAATCAATTGCCACAGCCGGGCAAGATGCTGGTGGGCGATACCTATCATCTGCGGCCGGCAGGCGGTGCGGTGAATGCGGCGGTGGCGGCACGCCGTGCAGGCGCAAATGAAGTTGCGCTATGCGCCGTGGTCGGCAATGATGAATTCGGCACAAAATTAATTTCGCATTTGCAAACCCAAAAATTAAATCTGGAAAATGTCACCACTCAAACCGGCGCGACTGCGCTCACGCATTATGCCGTGCAAAAAGGTGGTGCGATGCAGGCATCCCTGGCAACCGGCATGGCAGCCGCCATTCGCGCCGAGAACATTATTCCCAAATTAAAATCGGATGATCATGTCATGGTGGATGTGATGGCGAACGCTGAACAATCTTACGCACTGCTTCGCGCCGCGCGGCAGGCAGAGGCAACGGGTTATTTATATTTTACCAGCGGTGCGGAATTGCCGGATGATGCCACCTTGCTTTCAGCCGCATGGCTGATTACCAACCGCGCTGGCGCGGAAGCACTGGCCAAAAAACCATTTCACAGCCACGAAGAATTCAAGGAATGGGCAGCGGAATACGGGCTGCGCCATCATCTTTATCTGGCCATCATGGATAGCCCGGCAGAAATTTTTGTCTTCACATTTCAAGGCGGCTATTTATGGCGCGGCCTGAAGGTGGATGCCATAGATATCACCGGCGCGCATGAAGCCTGGCTGGGCACATTGATGACTGCACTGCAGGCAGGTTTGCCGGAACAACGCGCCTTGGCGCGCGCAGCGGCGGCATCCAGTCTGGCCACCCTTGCGCTCGGGGCGCAGGATGCAATGGTGCAAAATCAAACCCTGGCAGAATGGCTGCCGGATTTGCCGGAACCCGAACGCATTTCCTAAACAAATATCTTTTAGTTACGCATTCGCAATTTTTGAAAGCCAAACTAATCAAATGACTGCAAAAACCATTTCTCCGCAACTCCAGATTATTCGTCGCGTTTCTATCCAGCCGGATCGCACTGTAAATCGCTTTGGTTTTGGCGATACAGTCGGCGTCACAGCAGATCAATTTAATCCCGGCCTGGATCCCCGCAAATATGCGGTCGAGCCAACACCTGTGGTCCGCTATGGCTTTGGCGATGCGCCGGTACATGCCGTCTATTGCCGCGATCCCCAGATTTAGCCTTTTTGGGGTCTGAAACCCCAGGTTTGGCACAGTCCTTGCAAGACTGACCCCACAAGGGGTTATGGAATGACAATGGGTGGGTTGCAAAATCTGGCGGAATTAGCGGGTAAATTACAGGCCCCGCAGACGGTGGTTGCTGCTATTAAATATGCCAGCGACCGCACGGGCGTGGATTTCGGCTTTTTATTGGACAAAGCCAAAACTGAAAGCAGCTTTGACCCCAATGCCAAGGCCAAGACATCTTCGGCCACGGGTCTTTACCAGTTTATTGAAAAAACCTGGCTGCAAATGGTGCGCGATCACGGCGCGAATTATGGCCTGGATAAATATGCCTGCGCGATTGATCAGAATTGCCGCGTGACCGATCCCGCGCTGAAGGCGGAAATTTTAAATCTGCGCAAAGATCCCACCATTGCCACTTATATGGCGGCGGAATTCACCAAGGCGAATGAAGCGCAACTGGATAGCCAGATCAAAGGCGAAGTGGGCAAGACCGAGCTTTACCTCGCGCATTTTATGGGCGCGGGCGCAGCCGGAAAATTCCTCAAGACATTTGAAAAAAATCCGCATGCCATTGCAGCCGATTTTATGCCAACAGAAGCCGCTGCGAATAAAAATATCTTTTATGACCGCAGCGGCCGCGCGCGCAGCGTGGGTGAAATCTATAATAATTTTGCCAAAAAATTTGATGATAAAGCTGTCAGTTTTACCACGCCGCCAACCGCGCAGCCCTTGCCGCAATCGCCTGCGCTGGCTGCCGTTGCATTGGCTTTGCCGGTGCAGGCCAATGATCTGGCGATGGATCAGCCGATCCCAAATTTCAATATTGCCGCCATTGCCAATATTCCATTGCAGCAAAAAAATGATGTGGCGAGCCAGGCCCTGGCCGCCTTTGACAGCAGTCCCATTCGCCAGCAAACTCTGCAACAGCAATTGTCATTTTTGACGCAGGTGGCGATGGAAGCCATGCATTCAGTTGCCTCTCCCGGCCTGATGCTGGATGAAAAAGCGGACAGCCGCAGAATTTAATTTGAAAGACCCCGCCGGGGCTGCTAGAACCTCCTTATTCTTAAGGGGGAAAATTTTATGGCTGATATTTTATCCGTTTTTGACCGCACTGGAATTCTGGTTCCACTGCGTGATGCCGTTCATCATTTTGCACAAGGTGTGATTGCGCCAATGGACGCATCTTCATCCCAGAGACAAAAATTTCCTGATGAAGCGTGGCCGCAAATGGGCACACAGGGTTTTCTGGGTGTTACAGCAGAAGAAATCTATGGTGGTTTGGGGTTGGGATATTTGGCGCAGTGCGTGATTGCTGAAGAAATTTCACGTGCTTCCGGTTCAATTGGCTTAAGTTATATCGCACATGCAAATCTATGTGTTAATCAAATTGCCCTGAATGGAAGTGAAGAACAAAAACAAAGATTTCTACCAAGATTGACCAGTGGAGAATTTGTGGGTGCCTTGGCAATGAGTGAAGCCAATTCCGGGTCAGATGTAATGTCCATGCACACCCGCGCAGAGCCTGTAGAAGGCGGCTATCAAATCAGCGGCACAAAATTATGGATTACCAATGGCGGCAATGCGGATGTTATTCTGCTTTACGCAAAAACAGGGGAGAGGCTCACAGCGTTCTTAACTACCCGTGATATGGAAGGTTTTTCTGTCGGACAAAAGATTCACAAAAATGGCATGCGCGGCTCTGATACTTATGAAATCAGATATGACAATTGTTTTGTGCCGATAGAAAATAGAGTAGGTGCAGAAGGATCAGGCGGTGGAATTTTAATGAGCGGCTTGAATTATGAACGGCTGGTGCTTTCTGCGGGGGCCTTGGGTCTTGCTCAGGCAGCACTGGATGAAGCCCTGAAATATACGCGTGATCGTGAACAATTTAGAAAAAGAATTTGCGACAATCAGGCGGTTGCATTTGAATTGGCAGATATGCAGGCAAATATTACCCGCGAACGCGCTGCTTTATATGCTTATGCTAATTTATTGGATCAGCTGGGCCCGCAGGCCAAACAGGATAAGGATCTCAACGGGATTTGCGCGGGTGTGTTTTTAACAGCCGCACTTATGGCAACAGATGTGGCGAACCGTGCGCTCGTTTTGCATGGCGGCAACGGCATGACGGAAGAGTTTAAAATCGGGCGTATTCTGAATGATGTGAAGCTTTATGAAATTGGTGGTGGAACCACGAATATTCGCAGACTACAGGTTGCGCGCGGATTAGGCTGCCAGATTTAACTCGCGGCGCGCAGCAGCCGGTCATTCAGGGCAATGCCAATGCCTTCATTGGGAATGGGCATGACCGCAATTTTACGTGCGCCTGCATGATCCAGCATATGCAGGTGACTGAATAAATTATGCGCAGCTTCGGCCAGATCGCTGGATGGCGAAAGGTTTAGCATTTGTACGGCGCGGCGCGTCCATAAAGGCTCTGTGCCGAAAGCCAATACGGCTTCGCCTTCAAACACTTCGGCAGCATTCAAACGCAGCGGCGTTTGCGGGGCGTAATGTTTGTGTAGCAGGCCCGGTGCGATGACTTTGGCATCGGGTGTGAGATCCAGATTAATTTCACAAGTCACAAAAGATTCAATATTCGGCACCACCGCGCGCAATTCTTCAATCGTCACCGACCCTGGGCGCAGAATGCGCGGCGGCGAAGATGTGCAATCCACAATCGTGGATTCAACGCCTGCCTGCGCGCGGCCGCCGGCGAGAATAATTTTCGGTTGATCAAATCCGGCAAAAGCATCGGCGACGTGATTGGCCTGGGTGGGAGATAGTTTGCCCGAACGATTTGCGCTGGGCATGGCCAGCGCGCCGTCAAATGCCAGCAACAATGCCTGCGCGACCGGATGGGCAGGCACGCGGATGGCAACGGTGTCCAGCGTTGCTGCCAGATTGCAAACCATGCGGCCTTCATTGGATTTGGGCATCACCAGTGTCAGCGGCCCCGGCCAGAACACAGCGGCCAGCGCGCGCACGTCATCATTGAATACGCCGTAATGCTCTGCCATTTCTGCATTGGCGACATGGATAATCAGAGGATTATTTGCAGGGCGGCCCTTGGTGTCATAAATTTTTTGAATGGCGGATTCATCACTTGCATTCGCAGCCAATCCGTAAACGGTTTCGGTGGGCAGTGCGACCAGATCGCCCGCGCAAAGCGCATTCGCGGCGGCAGCAATATTTTCCGATGTTGCGGTCAGGATTTTCATGCTGCTGATATTTTACGTAGATGACGCAGCGATAACAATAAACCAATCAATAAAAATCCGGCGGCAATCGCATAGGGCGCACCCATGGAGATATGGTCAAAAGCCCATCCTGCGACAAAAGGACCGATAATCATGGCCATACTATTCACGCTTTGCTGTGCACCCATCACGCCGCCTTGCTGATCATCCTGCACGGCATGGGATGACATCGCGGTAATTGTGGGAAAACACAGGCCATTGCCCACCGCGATCAATGGCATGATGCAGATAATCTGAAATAAATCCGGCTCGGTCGCCATCCATAAAAATCCGATCATCATCGCGGTAAAACCGATCAGCGCGGTTTTGCGGTCACCGAATTTCGGCGCGATGCGGCGTACCAGAACCATTTGCGTGAAAACGACAATCACGCCCAGATAGGTATAAAGATAACCCACATGCGATGCATCGTAATGCAGAGACTCGCGCGCATAGACGGCAAAATTGCTGCGCAGGGCATTCATCGCCAGACCCATCATCAAAAGCGACGTGAAGTTCATCGCCAGCACGGGATTTTTGATAAAATCCAGCAATTGCGAGAAGGGATTAAAATCACGCAGCGTAAAGGGCCGTGTGCGGCGGCGGGATTGCGGCAGGCTTTCCGGCAAAAAGAAATAACCAAAAATGGCGGAGAGCAAACATAGCGCACCGGCCAGATAAGCCGGTGCGGCCAGTGAAATATGCGACATTATGCCGCCAATGGCAGGGCCCAATACAAAACCTGCACCAAATGCCGCCCCGATCAGCCCAAAATTTTTCGCGCGATCTTCTGGTTTTGAAACGTCCGCGATATAAGCCTGCGCCGTTGAAATATTCCCGCCCGTCAGGCCATCGACAATGCGCGCCGCGAAAAAGACCCAGAGCGCAGTGGCGGCACCGAATGCCGCATAGGCCAATGCCGCACCAAGGATGGAAATCAATAAAACCGGACGGCGGCCCCAGCGGTCTGACATCACGCCCAAAATCGGCGCGGCAATAAATTGCGAAATGGAAAATGACACGGTGAGCAAACCAATGATCAGGGCAGAGCTGTCAAACGGTTGTACCAGAAATGGAATAACGGGCACCAAAATGCCAAAGCCCAGGATATCCAGAAATATCGTGAAAAATACCAACAGCAAGGCCCGCCTGGGCGGATCAAATAGGGGCGGCGTTATTTCTGCCGCAGCAATCGGCTCATCTACATCCATTTAAATTGCGGGCCGATCACGGGATCGTCAGCTTCATCCAATGCTGTAAAAATCTGATCCACGCGCTCAACGACTTTGAATAAATTGCTATGCGTGGCATGTGCGAAACCGGTTTGAATAATATTGCGGATCAGGGCAATTAATCCGTCCCAATACCCGTTGATATTCACGATCACCATCGGTTTGTCATGCAGATGCACCTGTTTCCAGGTCAGGGTTTCAAAGGTTTCATCGAGCGTACCAAAACCGCCGGGCAGCACAACAAATGCATCGCTGCGCTCCACCATCATGCGTTTGCGGTTATGCATGCTATCGACAATATGCAATTCGGTGAGCGAGGTATGTTCCACTTCCCATTGCTGCAGATGCTGGGGAATCACGCCAATCACCTTGCCGCCGTCGGCGAGTGCCGCATCCGCACACAGGCCCATCAATCCCACGCGGCCACCCCCATAGACCAGTGTTTTTCCGGCCGCGGCAATCATTTTGCCCGTTTCCACCGCCGCCTCTTTATAAATATCCGGAACGTTGATGGAGGAGCCGGTAAAAACACAAATCGTTTGATATTCACTCATATAAACCTGCACATATAATGGGGAAAGTCAGAGAACTGGTTTTAAGCGTTGCGGCCCTTGCTGTCCACTCCCTGCCGGCGTGCAATGGCAATCTGCGGCTGACAAAAAGACGGTTATCGGCTAGAACATTCCCATCAGCAGTGCATGGCACAGGAGATCCCAATGATCGAAGAAAACAACAGAATTTTTGAACAGGTGAAAGCCCCAGTGCTTCGTCCCATTCACCCGCGCGGCGTGTTATGGGTGGGTATTGCCGCCTTGTTGACAGCTATCAGCATTCTCGCTGGTTGGGATACGACAGGATTATGGCTGCTGATTACGGCCGGGCTTTATATTTGTTTCCGCGATCCGGTGCGCGTGATGCCGATAGCTAACAGCATTGCCGCCGCACCCGCAGACGGTATTTTAACGCGCGTTGCCAGGGCCGCATGGCCGGCAGAAACAGAAATGGATGGCGAGGCAACCTGTCTGACCATCAATCCACGCTTTTATGACGTGCATGTGTTGCGTGCGCCCGCAACAGCCGCGCTGACCCATGCCCAACATGTCATGGGACAATGGGGCAGCAATGTCTTTGATAAAAATTCACCCGGCAATGAACGCGCCGTGTTTTTGTTCAAGCTGGATGATGGTCGCATGATTGCGATGGAAGTTATCGCCGGCGGCATGGCAGAACGCATGCGCGCCACCGCCCGTTCCGGAGACAGATTGTCACTGGGTCAGGCGATGGGCTATTCGGCTTTCGGTGGCGAAGTGCGACTTTACCTGCCCAGCGGCATTGAGGTGATCGCGCAGCCCGGCCAGCGCATGATTGCAGGCGAAACGGCGATTGCTGCACTGGATGCCGAATCTTATGGCCATGGCGAAGTGTCGAATGATGTGAATCTCGGCGTTTTGCCCAATAGCGCGGGTTATAGTTTTTAATTACGCGCTTTCGCGTGCATTGCCGTAAATCACCGCGCGCGGCGGAAAGCGCAGCGTGACGGTGGTGCCGACATTTATTTCGCTGTGCAGATAAACTTCGCCGCCATGCATTTCTGTCAGGGCCTTGACCAGTGGCAGACCCAGGCCGGTGCCTTTGTGAGTGCGCGTCATAATATCATCCACCTGTTCAAATGGCTCAAAGATTTTGGCCTGGAATTCTGCCGGAATGCCCTTGCCCTGATCCGTCACGCTGATTTCCATGCTGCCGTCTGGCGGCAAAATAGCAGAAAGCGTGACGCGGCGATGCGATTGTGAGAACTTTACCGCGTTGGACAGTAGGTTCAACAGCATTTGACGCAGCGCGCGTTCATCGGCCATCAGTGCCGGCATATCCATCGGCACATCCAGCTTGAGGGTGATATGCTGTTCAATCGCTACCGTGCGCATCATGCGCAACACATGTTCGAAGGTAGAACGCACATTGACCGGATGAATAGATAAATCCATTTTCCCTGCATCAATTTTGGAGAAATCCAGAATGTCATTAATGAGTGAGAGCAGATGCGTTGCGCCCTGGTGAATATCACCGGCATATTCAAGATATTTGGGCGAGCCCACCGGGCCAAATAATTGATCGCGCGTAATTTCAGAAAAGCCGATAATGCCGTTCAGAGGCGTACGCAATTCATGCGACATGTTCGCAAGGAAACGTGATTTCGAAACATTGGCGGCGTCAGCCTGTTCCTTGGCGGCCTTCAGGGCCAACTCATAACGCTTGCGCTGCTCCACGTTTGAAATTGTGCCTACCATGCGTGTTGCGCGCCCGGTTGCATCACGCACGGCGCGTGCGCGGGCTTCAATCCACAGGTAGCTGCCGTCCTTGCAGCGCATGCGATGCGTGTCGTGAAACATTTCCGTTTCACCTTCCAGATGCGCCTGCAATTTCCTGCTCGCATCCTCACGATCTTCGGGATGAATATTATTCGACCAGGTGGCGGTCTCTGCCGATAATTCACCCGGCAAATAACCCAGAATGCGGAACCATACCGGCGAGAAATAAATGGCATTGCTGAGAAGATCCCAATCCCAGATGCCGTCATTGGTGCCGGAAACCGCCAAGTCATACCGCTCGCGCGCGCGTTTTAAATCTGCTTCCGTATTTTGCTGTTGCATTGCCTGTTTGACGATCAGGCCACTGACGGCGGTGAGCAGGATCATCACACCCAGGCCCAGCAAAATAAAGGCCGCGCGCTGGGCTGGCCAGCCGCCGGTTGCCACATCTTCATGCTGAATCTGGGCAATGATCAAGCCTGAGTCTGCAATTTTTTCATAAGCAATCAGCCAGGGTTGTTCGATCAAACGCGGTGCATTTTCTGTTTGCGCATTGGGGCCGAAGCTCCAGGATAAAATGGCCAGACCACTGTTATTCTGCGGCAGGATTTTTTTGAACAATGCGGTGTCCTGATGATTTTGATCCAGATAATTTCCCGTCTCTGGCATCATCATCAGAACCTGGCCATCGGCGCGGTAGAGTGCCGTCAAAGTGCCGCCCGCCTGATCTTCCTTGGTTAAAAATTCTGTCAGTTTTTGCAGATCCAGCATGAAGGCCATGGCCCCTGTGAATTTCCCCTTGCTGTCATGCAGCGGCCAATAAACCGGCAGGTAAAAAACATCACCCGCAGTTTGAATGGTTTTGCCAATCACCATCCCCTTGCTCTGGGGTAAATTTTTCCACTCCGTGGTTTCGGGCACACTCAGAACCTTGGTAAATTTTTCACGGCCAAAAACGGATTTGCCATTGATATCCCAGACCACCACGCCGCCGACCAGCGGCACAAAACGCTGCAGGCGTGATTGCAGTTTGGTTACTTTGCCAAGATCCAGATTTTGTTTGGGCGCGGCATAATCTTCCGCTTCCCCCGCGTATTCCTGTATCGCGGCCAGATTGCGATTAAGGTAGGCCGACAGGACGCGCGAAGATTGCTGCAGCCGCGCCTCGGTATTGGCCAGGTTGTCATAATAAGAATAGGTGAGCTGTGCGCCCACCAAAACAGCCACGACCAGAATAGTGGTGCCGAAACCGATGATGGCCAGCCGCGCCTGCACGGGCAGGGCCATAAAACGCCGTTGCATCACACGCATCCAGGCAAGGGGCCGACGGAAGGCTTTCATCATGGTGGAAAGACTAACCAAATCTTATTGTTTTTGCCAGAAAAAACATTTGTATTTCCCCTGCGGCGGTAGATACTTGCGGGGCCATGAACGCTGAAGATGAACGCATATCATTGCTCACCGCCTATGTGGTGGGGTTGGAAGGCGTTCTGGCGCGTCTGGACCGCACCGCGGCGCAGAAGCTATTTTTAGAAGCCAGTGATTTTGCGGCGGGTGTGGTTCGCACCGCAACGGATGCCATTTTATCCGGTGCTCTGCCCGCCGCCCAGCGCGTGCAATCCCAGCCGATCCGCAAGGATTTTCAGGATGGCTGGCCCAGTATTTCCATTCCTTCGGCAATGGATCTGATTGTCTGGCGGGCCTCGCTGATCGATTTTCTGATGAAAAATGAAGAGACCATCAAGCTGTATTTTTATGGCAAACCGATCGCCGCGCAATTTGATGAGCATATGTCCGCGCTTTATGAGGGTCTAGGTGTGATTGAACGGCACCGCGGTGATGTCCGCGCGATGCGTCCGGCGCGGGATGACCGTGCGCGTTCGGCGCAGCAACACATGAAGTTTGATTTCCGGATGTAATTTCCCGTGACAAGATTACAGCATCCGCGTATCTGAACTGGCAGGAGACAAGATGACCATCAAACGCCGCATCCTTTCCCTTTATGAAGGCACCAGCATTGCCGCGCATCATTTTCGATATGCGTTATTGATCGTTGATATTTTGATCGTGATTTATATCGTGACCTCCACCTTTTTCTCGCCTGCGCTATGGATTGAAATCATTGATGTGATCCTGGGCATTTACCTGCTCCTGGATTTTGGCGCGCGTCTCTGGATTGCCAAGAATAAAGCCAAGTTTTTCACCCATCCGCTGAATATCACCGACCTGATTGCCCTGGGGTCTTTTCTTTCGCCGCTGGTCGGGGAAAACTTCGGCTTCTTGCGTGCACTGCGGATTCTACGGTTGCTGCGTTCCTATCACGTCCAGAAAAAGCTGCGGCAGGATTTTGCCTATTTTCACAAGAACGAAGATATTATTTTAAGTGCCACCAATCTTTTCATTTTTATTTTCATCATGACAGAAATCGTCTTTGTTACGCAGTCGGGCTATAACCCGCATGTTAATAATTTTTTGGACGCGCTTTATTTCACCATTGCTACCCTGACCACAACAGGCTTTGGCGACGTGACATTATCAGGGCAGGGCGGGCGCATTATTTCTATCGTGATCATGATTTTCGGCGTATCGCTGTTTTTGCGATTGATCCATGCCATGTTCCGTCCTGCCAAAGTACGGTTTAATTGTGATGACTGCGGCTTGTTTTTACATGAAAGCGATGCCGTACATTGCAAACATTGCGGCAAAACCCTGAATATCCCTTCAGACGGCGCGGTCTGACACCACTTGCCAGATGTATTTTTGCGCGGCAAAATCATTGCATGCATAACGATACCCCCTATAGCTACGGCAATGTTTCCAAAATCCTGCACTGGCTGGTGGCACTCTTTGTCATCGGCAATTTAATCGGCGGATTGGTGATGGAAGACCTGCCGCCGGAATTGCGCGGCATGATCATGCCGGTGCATAAATCTGTCGGCATTGCCGTTTTGGTTTTGATGTTCGTGCGTTCGGGCTGGCGTGCGTTTCAGGGCTTTCCCAAATTGCCCCACGCCATCCCTGCGCGTGAGCGGCAATTGGCGCGTCTGGGGCATCTTGCATTTTATCCGCTGTTAATTCTCATGCCGCTGTCGGGCTGGATGCTGTCATCGGCGGCGGATCGCACCACGTCCTTTTTTGGCCTGTTTGATTTGCCGCGCATGATTGCGCCCGATTTGGCGTTGCGTGAATTTTTTGGCGCGGCGCATAGTGTGCTGGCCTGGGGATTGGTTGCGCTGGTGACCGTCCATATCGCCGCCGCGCTGTATCATCATTACATCCAGGGCCATAAATTAATCCGGCGGATGCTGTAATCTATTGCATCTCTCCCGCCATTTGCCCTAAAAAACGCGCATGGAAACCCCCTTCACCATCGCGCGCTTTTATTGCTTTGCCGATTTCCCGGATTATGTGGAATGGCAGGGACGCCTCAAGGGCATTATGGCGACTGGCGGTGTGCGCGGCACAATCTTGATCGCACCCGAAGGTGTGAACGGCACCGTTGCAGGTCCGCAAAGTGGCATTGATGATCTGATAGCGGCACTGCGCAAGCATCCGGGTTTTGAAAATCTGGATCCGAAATTTACGCCGTCTGACATTATTCCTTTTGAGAAAATCAAGGTGCGTTTGAAAAAAGAAATCATCACCTTCAAACAAAAGGTGGATATGTCGCAGACCGGACAATATGTGGAGCCACAGGACTGGAACGCTCTCATTACGGATCCGAATACCGTATTGGTGGATACGCGCAATAATTATGAATTTTATCATGGCCATTTTAAAAATGCGGTGGATCCTGACACCTTCCGTTTTTCCGAACTTCCGGCATGGGTAGAGGCGAATAAGGAAAAACTGCAGGGCAAAAAAATTGCAATGTACTGCACCGGCGGTATTCGCTGTGAAAAATCTACCGCCTATATGCGCTCCCAAGGTTATGACGAGGTTTATCACCTCAAGGGCGGTATTCTGGGCTATATCGAACAAATGCCGGAGGCAGAGAGCCTATGGCTGGGCGAATGTTTTGTCTTTGATGACCGTGAGATTGTTTAATGCCACCCCGCAGACAGACGTCATCATCGTCGCTGGATAATTTTTTTACCCAGCAAACTGTCAGCGCGAATTGCCGCATTACCGAGCGCATGT
>DPZW01000025.1:4455-11550 GCA_003536545.1 Rhodospirillaceae bacterium | reverse complement strand
AAGGTCGACAGGACTTGCTCGCTTACCTGGACGCATTGGAAAAACTACGCGTTAAAGAACGTTTGTTGATTTGTGAGGGTGACAATTTTTTTGTCCTGCCACAAGAATGTTACCGATGGATTGATCGCGCCGCATTTCAGGCCGGGGTGATGACATGCATTTATGCTGATAAAGTTGCGATTAAAATCTGGCAACAAGACACAATTATCCTGATCCAGAACAATGATATTGCCATAGCAGAACGTGACCGTTTTAACTTTTTATGGAACCAGGCAAAGCTGCCACCGCAGAAATAATTTGACAGAATAACGAGGGGTTGCCTACAACTATCAGTGAAACTGATAGGTTGGATTATGTCCAGTTATTTTCAAAAATTATTGCGCGACTCCGGAAAATTCCTGGCAGAACAACATAATGCCTTTGTCAGAATAGCTGAACTACCTCAACTTGAAGGCAGATATAGCTATGGCCTGGCTTATAATGGTGCAGAAGCGATTGTGGATAAAAGTTTTTATAGAGAACGGCCCGCCTACGCATTATACGGCAATAATCACACGACAGGCCACATCATTCAAGACCGACGCGGCACCCTTGATATTCGAGAGCTTACTCACTGGCGTTACGATACCATCAATGATTTACCAACTGTGTCTGCGCGCGAAGAAAAAATTCGGATGCATTATGAGATTGATTATGAGGCCACTTGTATCGCCCTGACTCTTTTGCGTGATGCACATGAGGCAGGTTATCTTAAAATTGATGATGAGGATTTTTACAATGTTCTTGTCCCTGCAATGATTGCCCATTACCGACACGATGTATCTTTGCATATCGGCACATTGGAAAATGGAGAGCCGCCTGTCTTCGGGACGGATATTACCCAAACACCCTGTCACCCATGGGTCGCTGAGCGTGATTTGATCATCTATGATAAACCTATTGAGGTTTTGCCTGTCAAACGCATGGATCTCCCGCTTGTATTTCACGTCCACCGTGCTTCACAAGACTTTCTTCCGATTACAGAAAATATGGACATGAAATTGCGCCGTGCGGCGCAAAAAGCTTATGGTGGCAAAACCCTTTAATCCCGTGGTTTAGCTTGCGTTCTGATGAATGATTGTGTCAATTAATCCCATGCAGCCGCTCCGCCAATCTGTGCCATTTGACTACGCCGCCATCCAGGATGGTTTGCTGACATTTTTGTGCGGGGCGCATGGCTATCGCCATGCGATTGCGGATTATTCCCTGCAAAAAGGTTTTGGTGCAGCCACCGATGGCACTGCATTGGCGATCTGCGGCGAGTTCCGGCGCGGCTGGCCTGCCTATGCATTATTTTCCACCGCCCATCACGCGGGGCATGGGCAACAAATCCGCGCGCAGGATCACGCGCGTATTCTGGCATTATTAGAATTATCCCATGAAAATTTACCGGCAGATGAAAAACAAAATATTATTCGCGAAATTTATGCGCAAGATTATGAAGTATCCTGCATGGGTATGGGATTATTGATGGATGCATTTGATGCGGGTGATGTGCCATTGTCCACGATGCAATTTCAAAGCCTACTGGATGAAATGCATGATTATTATTTGCATGATGTTTCCGAGTTTTTGCGCTGTCTTGAAACCGGTACGCTTCCGCGCCTGACACATACGCCACAACAAACACCTCGGCACTCTCTTGTTCAGGATTTAATTTATCAAAGCAGGCAAGCCGTGCTGCCTGCCATCAAACTCCCCACCGCGCTGGTTTTTCATGTGGGGACAAGCGATAGCGCGGCGATCTCTCCTGCCGCAGACAGGGATATGCGCGCAGAGGCCAGCAGAATACTGGATGAATTAGGGCAAGAGACCCTCGCCCATATCCATCAAATCAGCTAGACTGCGCCTCTGTTAAGTTTTCATTCTCTTCCGCCCCGCAACAGGAGAAACCCATGCGCGAAATCGAGCCCTATACCATTGAAATGGCCTATGCGATTGTTCAGGCCCGTAAAAATCAACCCAGCAGTAATTCCTATGCCTCGCAATTGCTGGCACAGGGCACATCAGTCATCGCCAAAAAAATGGGTGAACAGGCGATGGAAACCATGATTGAGGCGATTGCCAAAAACCGGGGTCGCCTGGCTGAAGAATCTGCCGATCTTTTATATCACCTGTTGGTCCTGTGGGCTGATGCGGACCTGGCTCCTCAGGATATTTATGAAATGCTGGCCGAGCGCATGAGCTCACAACCGCAAATCCGCGCAGCCTGATTGGGTATTTATTTTTAAAGGCAGGGGGTTTATTTGCCTCCTGCTTTTTTTATGCTAATTTTCTGGCATGACCTATGACAGCCACAATATTTTTGCGCGCATCCTGCGCGGTGAAATCCCCAATAAAACCATTTATGAAGATGAATATGCCTTGGCATTTCATGATATTGCGCCGCAGGCACCTGTGCATGCACTTGTGATCCCCAAAGGTGAATTTATGGATGTGTGTGATTTCAGCCTGAATGCTGGAGCAGCGCAGATTGCAGGCTTCTGGCAGGCGGTTGCGAAGACGGTGACGGCATTGGAATTGGAGCAAAACGGTTTCCGCGCGATTTCAAATTGTAAGGAACACGGCGGGCAGGAAGTGCCACATTTTCATGTGCATATTTTGGGTGGCAAACCTGTGGGCAGAATGATTTCCTAGTTTCACACTCGCCACGCGGGTAAAAATCCGGTAATACAACCGGATGCAGGCGCGGGTCAAAACAGTAGCTTTTCAGGGCACCGAGGTGTTGGACATCGATGTCCAGGTATCTGTGCATCCAGGGACGATGGCCGTTAATATCGTGGGCCTACCAGATAAAGCAGTCAAAGAAAGTTCAGAACGCGTGCGCGCCGCGATGCAAGCAATCGGCCTTGGCCTTCCCGCCAAGCGCATCACGGTAAATTTGTCACCTGCAGATGTTTTAAAAGAAGGATCGCATTTTGATTTGCCGATCGCGCTGGGTATCCTGGCCGGGATGGGCGTTCTACCCGCCGAAGAAATTGCAGAATATATCGTGCTGGGCGAACTTGCGCTGGATGGTGGCATCACGCGCGTGGCGGGCGTATTGCCATCCGCCATTCACGCGGCGGCGAATAATAATTCTTTGATCTGTCCGGGCGATACCGGCAGTGAAGCCGCATGGGCCGGAACAGATTTACAAATTCTTGCGCCCATGAATTTATTATCTCTGATTAATCATTTTAAAGGCACGCAGGTTTTAACTGCGCCGATGCCGCGCGCGCCGGAGCAGGATAATGCGCGGCACTTGGACCTTGCGGATGTGCGCGGACAGGAAACTGCGCGCCGCGTCTTGGAAATCACGGCGGCTGGCGGACATAACCTGCTCATGCTCGGTCCGCCAGGTTCAGGAAAATCCATGTTGGCTGCGCGACTACCGGGAATTTTACCGCCATTGACATCACGTGAAGCCTTGGAAATTTCATTGGTTCATTCACTGGCGGGATCTCTGCCCGAAGGAGGGCTGGTGACACGCCGTCCGTTCCGTGATCCGCATCATTCGGCATCATTGCCTGCGCTGGTCGGCGGCGGTTTGCGCGCCAAGCCGGGTGAAATTTCCCTGGCGCATCACGGCGTGTTATTTCTGGATGAACTGCCGGAATTTCAGCGCGGCACCCTGGAGGCATTGCGGCAATCAATCGAAACCGGCCGCGCGGTCGTCTCGCGTGCCAATCATCACGTGACTTATCCTTCGCGTTTTCAATTGATCGCTGCGATGAACCCGTGCCGCTGTGGTTATATGGGCGACCCATCGCGCGCCTGTTCAAAAGCCCCAAGGTGCGGTGCGGATTATCAAAGCAAAATTTCCGGCCCCATCTTTGACCGGATTGATCTGCATGTCGATGTGCCTGCTGTGATGGCGGAGGATCTTGCAAAACCGGCGGGCGAAAATTCTGCCGCGGTGGCGCGGCGCGTCCATGCTGCGCGTGAATTTGCACTGCATCGCACGGCACATCTGGATGAAAAGATCCGCCCGTTATGCAACGCGCAGCTGGATGGTGAAATGCTGACGGAATTTGCAACGCCGGACCGTGACGGCCAGGCCCTGCTGACGCAGGCGGCTGATAAATTTAAAATTTCTGCGCGCGGCTATATGCGGTTGCTGCGCGTTGCGCGCACACTTGCAGACCTGCAGCAGGATGATCAGGTGCGGCGTGCGCATATCGCCGAGGCATTGGCCTACCGCCGATTAAACCTGGATGCGGCCTAGGTTGGACAAGGCACAAATCCCAGGTGTTGCCTGACTTGGTCAAGTTTACATTTAAGGTCTCTTGGTGTCGCATCAAGTGGCAGGCACCCCAGATCAAGCAAACTTACAGGACGTTTTTCGCTTACTCTAGTGATGGGCAGAGTGGCCACTTTTTTTCGTAATGCGTCTTCATCAAGTGGCGTATTTGTTTGAGCGGCTGCTATCTGCAATTTATCTTCGGTGGTACTATCCAGCCGCCCGGTTCCACCATTTGCACTTGATGTCAGCATGGCACGAACACCTTCAAGATGATTGCGGTGATAAGTTCTCTCTATGTCTACCCAACGCAGGGTAGTGGGAGAAAGCATCAGGTTATCACCCTGTGTATCAATGCCACATTTTATTTCCGTCAGGAAATTGAGGTCCTTCAGCATCTGTCCATAAGCCTTAACTGGTAGCTCTGCCAGCATATTCCTTATGAGATTTTGCGCGCTAGACTCTGAGTGCAATTCATCTCTCTTTTGTTGAAAAAATGCGCCAAGAGAGGTGCCCGGCTGACGAATATGAAAAGAAATTCCCTCTCCTTGTAAAAAAGAAGGTGCGAGGCACGTTCCCTGATAACCGTAATCAACTGGGGTTAGAAAGGTGGAACCTAGCAAATGATCTTCGATACATTCAAATTCGACAGCACTGCCATCACTGCGTACGCGCATGACAATATCCTGGAATTCAGAACCATCCAGATTATAAACGGTAGCTTCATTGCCGGATCCGACATAATGCCGGTAATCCATACAATCAAACAGGAAATCTCTGAGGTTCTGGTGATCAGACATGCGGGCATTAAGCCTTTTGGGGGCTGCTTATGTCAAATTTATAAATAGTTTCACTGGTTTTAGAATGGAAAAGTAATTGGCTGGATGTTTTTATCCGTCTTTGATAAGCTTGGTTATGTCTGACGTTCACTGGCGCAACTCCATGAAATCGGCGCGATTTTTCGCTCTCGATGCCCGCGCGGTATTTCCCTTCCTGCTGGTGCTGATTCACGTGCGCGGCTGGACATTGATGCTGGCACTTGTCTGCACCATCCTGTTCTGGCTGGCGGAGCGCATTGGCCTGCGGTTTGATTCCGCGCTGCGGGCGGTGCGGGCCTGGCTGGTTGCACCTTATCGCCCGGCGCGGCCCTATCAATTGAATCACCGGATGGCGGATTTGGGTGCGCTGGACATGATGGCGGTTGAAAAGCCTGACAAAAAAGCCACGCCGAAAAAAACATCGCGATAATTGCGCTGACCCGCACCCCAATTGCTGGACAGAATCCTTGAAAGCCGTTACAAATAGCCATCATTTCTAACCTTGGACCTGTCTCTCATGATGCCTCGTTATTTCATCGCCACCGCCTTATTCACTATTTTGACAGCCGGCCCCGCGATGGCCAGCTTTACCCTGATCGCACCAGAGCCCACTGCGCCCGGTGAAACTGCGATCACGAGCATTCCACTGGCACCTGCGGCGTCTGCGCCTGCCATGCAGCAACCTGCTGCACCCACGAATACATTTCAGCAAATGCGCGTAGGACCGCCTGTCATTGAAATGGAAGCTGCGCCCGCGCCGCGCACAATGATGGCCCCTGCGCCGCAAAATAGCATGATGGCAACGCCTGCCACGCTTAGACCGCCACAATCTTTTGAAGCACCTGTGCGCGGTTTTGGCAAAGACATCCCGCTTGTCATTGCTGCCCAGCAAATTGCCCCGGAAGATCGCCAAATTGCTTTTGGCCAGGGCGTGGATCCTTCCATGCCAATTTCATGGAGCGGCGGCAAAGGCTGGCGCAATGTTTTATCTGATGCCTTGAGCAATCGCGGTCTGCAAATGGCCGAACAAGGCAATATTCTTTTCATCAGCCGCGGCAATTCTGCGGGCGGCGTCAGCAATGCCTCTTTGATGATGGAACCCAAATCCATGCGGGCACAAGAATGGCAACCCCAAAACACGATGCAGATGACGCCGCAGCAGCAACCGGCTTACCTGCCGCCTACTGCACCGCCACAGTTTGATAATGGCCCTACCAATTCCGTTGCATTGCCAACCATGGTGATGCCACCGGCACAACCCGTGATGCCGCCAATGCAGCAGCAAACCACAATGATGCCCATGAATAATATGGCCGCACCGGCACCCCAGGCGATGGTGGCAAACCAGCCTGTGATTCCGCAACAGCAGCCGATGATGATGCAGCCTGCACCGACAGCTATTCAATCAACAGTGGTTGAAGTGCCATTGGCACCGCAGCCTATTCCTGTGGGTTCCGCGCCACTGCCGCAAATGACCATGATGCCACCCGCATCTGCTGTGGCGATGACAGCCGTGACACCAACCAACAGTGAAACAATTGCAAGTGGCAGCTGGTACGCGGGTTCCGGTAAAACCCTGAAGCAAACTTTGGAAGACTGGTCCGCGCGCGCAAACATGACTTTGCGTTGGGACAGCGAGTTTGATTACCCTGTGCAAAGCAACGTGAATTTTGACGGCGATTACGAAGCTGCAGTTCGCACTTTGCTGCGCGGTTTCAGCTCTGCCCAGCCGCAACCCATTGCCCGCCTCTACCGTCCGAATGCCGGTGCGCCTGGCGTATTGCTGGTTACCACCCGCGGCAATGATATGAGCACGGGTAGATAGAATCTTTCTTTGTCTTAAATATTAAAACCCCCCGATTTTTCGGGGGTTTTTCTTGGCCGGCGCAGCGATAAATACTGCAAATTTCGCCTAAATTTTATCTCTTTGTCACAGTTCTGTCATCTTTGGGGCATAAAATGAAAAGACAGAGAGATTCAATTTACGAGGTTTATCATGGCATCAGTTGCTTTACT
>DPZW01000025.1:0-4317 GCA_003536545.1 Rhodospirillaceae bacterium | reverse complement strand
TGGCATCAGTTGCTTTACTTTCCGGCGCACCGACCACAAATCATCAGAGATTTGGGGTTTCATTTAATGGTGACTTACGCAATAGCCAGGAACCCACTAACATCGATAATATGCGTACCATGTCACGCGTCGTTAATCCGATTGAGTTCCCGACAGCAGCCGCTGCAGCTCTGCCTACGCTACAGCAAGCCCCTGTCGTTCATACATCGGGTGGCCTGAATCTATAATCATGGCTGGATGAGTTTTTCCAGATAATCTCTTTCTTCTACGGGCAATTGGGGATCCATCAGACGCACGCGAATATCGCGGAGCGTCTGAATGGTATCTGGGCTGACAGATTGAAATTCTGCGCCCAATAATTCACCCGGATTGCTGTCAAACTGTTCAATCATTTTTATTGCATCGGCTCGGTTGCCGCCAGAAATCTGCAAAGCAATATTTTCCCACACCCCATCAAATATTGTGCCGTCATAGCCCCAGGCAGGGGCAAAGGCACGCCAGGCTTCGGCTGCACCATTCACTTGCCGCAATAAAACAGCTTCGTCCATGCGCATATCAGGCAGATTTTCTAATAAACCATCGCGCTCTGCGCGCCAATTGGCAGCGATATCGGCGTAGCTGCCTTCTTCAATGCGCATAATAATCTGCCATAAATCTGCCATGCTGCCTGCGCTGCGGCCAGCCTGCAGATCGCGCGCCGTATTTTGTAGAGCCAGATATAATCCCACTGGTAATTTCACATTGCGCAATTCAGTGATGATATCCAGCAGTTTTTCCAGATTAGATGCATCCCACAGGTAATCCTGCCGGGCGCGCGCCAGTTTTCTGGCCCAGTCATTTTTAAAATCATACTGTGGAAATATGACTGTCTGCTTTTCAGTTGTGCCAATTATGCCAGCAGAATTCTGTGCAGATAACCAAAAAATAGCTTCCTTACCCGCCAATGCATCTGACCCAGTGGATAGCGTGATATCCTGGCATAATTTCTTACCCTGAATGTGGAAGGTTTTATTACCGCCCATTTCCGGTTTTTCCGGGCTGTGCCAATGCAGGGTCAAACTCTGCAATTGATATTGATCCTCACCGCAAAAATGCACCCCCATCTGGCCATGCGGCAAGGCCTTAAGATCTGGCATAGCCACTACAGGCGGCTGGTCAGCGATCATTCGCAAGGGTTGATTTAACAAAGTAAAAATCCCTTGTTGCAATCTAACATGATTGCCGGATTGCAAAATTTGCTCCAGCACAAAGAAATTCTCCTGGAGACGGCCAAATTTTTTATTCTTGCCATCAATTTCCAGCACAGGTGTGATATTTCCTCCTGCCACGCGCATCCAGATTTTGCTGCCGCGGGGCACCGCAATTTCATCCGGCAAAATTGCATGGCTGCTGAGATAAATGGGTTTGAGACCCGTATGTGCTGGTGGCGTAATATAAATATGAAATTCGCTCGGCCCCAATTGGGCAATGGCGCGCATATCCGGTGGAAAAAATGCGGCACGCAATCGCGGCGCAGCCAGATCCCATTGCTGCAATGCCCCCAGTAAAGCCAGCAAAATTAGTAACCAGCGCAAAGCAAAAGGATCGCGTGGTGCATAATCCGCATGCAGTTTAGGCCAACGCAACAGCGCAAGTTCATGCGCCGCGCTGAATTGATGGTGTTGCCACAGCACATTTGAAAGTGGATGGCTGCGCATGGGTTGATCCGCCAAAGTTTGTAGCGGCTGATGCAAAAGATCGCCGGCACGCTCAAGCCTTGATTTAATGCGCGCAATATTGGGCCAGCGCACATGTGGAAATTCATAAATCAATAGCGCAAGGATGCCCACCCAGAATAATCCACTGCAAATAATTTGCGTGAGCGCAGGTAATGCGGAAAGAAAGCCCCATAGCGATAAATTTAAATAGATCAGTGCAAATCCAAATGCTGGACCCAACCAGCAAAGCAAAGCTTCAAGCCATAACCACAGCGCGGCAAAAAACTGAAGCCGCCTGGTGCCTCTAGCCGATAATGTTATTTTCAGCATCGAGCATGATGGCACGTGGTTCAAGCGGCTCATCGGTATGAATAAAAGCCGCAATCACCACGCGGTCACCCACATTAAAATGATTAGCCGCACCGCCCTTGAGTTGGATCACACCCTTTTCTGCCATGGGAATGGCGTAAGTGATAATCCGTGCTTCATGATCCACCGCCCAGACATGCACGACTTCGTTTTCCAGCAGGCCAATTGCATCCATCAAATCGCGTGAAATGCCAATCGATCCACGATATTCGCGCTGGCAATGCGTGATGCGCGCGTGGTGAAGTTTACATTTCAAAAGATTAACGAGTTGCATGGCACTTCCTTTAACAGATTCTGCAAATTATTTCATCCATGACGGGATTTTATCGAGCTGCATTTGTGCCTGAATATCCCAGCGTTCCCGGCAAATGCCGTGATGCACACCATTCACCATGACCTCAGCCACCAGATTGCGCGCATTATAAGTATTGCTCATGGTAGAGCCGTAAGCGCCTGCCATTCCAATGGCCAATAAGTCACCGCTCTTCAGATTTTCCGGCAATTGCCGCGCGGCAGCAAAAATATCACTGGTTTCGCATATGCCACCTACAATGTCACAGGCCATGGTTGCGGCCGATGTTTGCTGTACAGGATCGATCGGGTGATAAGCATCATACATGGCGGGGCGCATCAAATCATTCATGGCGGCATCTACGATAACAAATGTTTTATGCGCAGTGCGTTTGATGAATTCGACACGCGTCAATAATACGCCCGCATTCGCAACCAGAAAACGTCCCGGTTCACTTGCCAAAGTGCCGCCAAACCCCGCAAAATGCTTTTTAAGCAATTGCGTGAAAAGGCCGAGATCTATGGATTTTTCATGTGACTGATAAGGCACCCCAATGCCACCACCGATATCACAGACATCGACTGTATGGCCTGCCTGCTGCAATTCACGCATAAAAGATGCCATCACGGCAAAAGCATCGTCAAAGGGTTGCAGGTCCAGCAATTGTGATCCGATATGCGTTGCGATGCCACGCAGATTCACCGCGCTGCCCTTTGCCGTATTAAACATCTGGCATGCAGTTTCTATATCTACGCCAAATTTATGTTCTGATTTTCCGGTATTAATTTTGGCATGGGTATTAGCATCCACATCCGGATTAATCCGCACCGCACAATCCACCTGAATGTTCATGGCTGCCGCAATCTGCTGCAAATGCTTTAATTCTTCCGCAGACTCAAGGTTGATTTGGCAAATGCCGGCCGCCAGCGCGGCGCGCAATTCAGCATCGGTTTTTGCAACACCGGAGAAAATAATATGATCAGCTGTCATGCCAGCGGCCAACGCACGCTGCATTTCGCCACCAGAAACCACGTCCGCGCCTGCGCCCAGGTTTTTCAAATGATGTAAAACCGCGAGGTTATAATTGGCCTTGACGGCAAAATGCATTGTCGTCTTCAGGCCCGTTGCCGTCAAGGCATCAGATAATTTTTGATAGTTCTGCGTGATCTGCGAAGCTGAATAAATATAGAGCGGCGTTCCGTATTGCGCAGCCAGTTCGGCAACCGCAACATCTTCAGCATGCAGGATATGATTTGAATAATGGAACATATTTTATTTCTGCGGATAAGTGGCCGGGAAATTTGCGGGGGCTTCCAGTTGCTTTGGCTTGACGCCGCAGGATGTGATGCCCAGGCAAAGTAAAATTAAAAGTAACGCTCGCGTCATGCCAAAGCCTTTTTTGCAGCCGCAACTGCTTCACGCACCCGCAGCGGCGACGTGCCACCCAATGATTGGCGGCGCACCAGCGACCCTTCAACCGTAAGGATATCAAAAACATCTGCTGTAATCTTTGGTTCAATTTGCTGTAATTCTGCCAGTGAAATTTCTTCGAGTTTTTTATTCTGCTGTGCAGCTATGGCAACGGCGCGTCCTGTGATGTGGTGCGCATCCCGGAATGGAATATTGAGTGTCATGACAAGCCAATCTGCCAAATCCGTTGCCGTCAAAAAACCATCTTCGCAGGCGGCGCGCATTTTATCTTTATTCACGGTCCAGTCGCGCACCATTGCCGTCATGGCGGCTAGGCATAATTGCAACCGATCAAATGCGGCAAAGGTGATTTTTTTATCGCCCTGGAAATCTTTGTTATAAGCCAACGGTGTGGCTTTCAGCATAGTCAGAATTTGCACCAGGGCACCATTGAATTCGCCTGCTGCACCCCGCACGAGTTCTGCAGCATCCGGATTACGTTTTTGCGGCATGATGGATGAACCGGTAGTCAGATGATCGGGCAGCGTA
>DPZW01000037.1:4888-5054 GCA_003536545.1 Rhodospirillaceae bacterium | reverse complement strand
TGAACTTCCCGCGCCATAATAAAATGAAGGGCATGGGGCAAATCGTTTCATGGTCAGTACGTGACGAAACTTTGCATACCCTGTCTGTCATTCGCCTGCTCCGCACCTTCATCAAAGAAAATCCTGAAGTATGGAATCCAAAAATGCATCAGGAAATTTATGATGC
>DPZW01000037.1:4176-4702 GCA_003536545.1 Rhodospirillaceae bacterium | reverse complement strand
AATGCATCAGGAAATTTATGATGCCTGCGACACCATCATTCACCACGAAGATGCGTTTATTGATCTGGCATTCCAGATGGGGCCGATTGAAGGTTTGACCGCAGATGAAGTGAAGCAATACATCCGCTACATCGGCGATCGCCGCTTGATGCAGCTGGGCCTCCAGCCAAAATATGGCACCAGTGATAATCCGCTGCCATGGATGGATGTGATGTTGAATGCAATTGAACACACTAACTTCTTTGAAAACCGCGCAACAGAGTATTCGCGTGCTGCCACGACTGGCACATGGGAAGAAGCCTTTGAAGGCGCGGTATTCAGCACTGAAAACCCGCCGTCAGCTCGCGACGCTGCATAATCAACATAATCAATCAGTTAGTTATATTAAAAACCGCCCACATCGGGCGGTTTTTAGCTTTTTGTCAAAAAACTGTAATAGTTTCACCGTAACATGGAATAGAATTCGGAGTTATGGAAAATATGGTTGAAGCATGGACACACGTGGGTACACGCAAAGCACAAAAGG
>DPZW01000037.1:0-3973 GCA_003536545.1 Rhodospirillaceae bacterium | reverse complement strand
GACGCTCTTCCGATCTGCGGCTACTGGCTTCTGCCGGGTTATTGGGTGTTCTTGCCGCTAATGCATTCGGCCAGGCAAAGAATGAATCAGTTGCCATTTATGCCAAACTATCAGAGCTAAAAACTTCCTACAGCAAAAGAATGGCGAGAGAAACCAATCTCACATACGAGCAAAGACAATTCATTATCAATGTTGCGCCGGTTGTTGGGGTGGCCAAGGCCATCGGGCGCGCAAAACCAGACCAATCGCTGGACAATATTCTAAAAACTGCCGATCAAATTAACAGGGCTAATCGTGCAACGGGCGGTGATGGTCAGGTGATTTCCCGCGACCTGCGTGAACTTATTTCCACAGCAAACAGTATTCTCAGGGACCAAAATAAGATAAATGGGCTAGCCGTCGTCGAAAGCGCGATGACGGATATTATGGTCAATGTAGCTGATGCAGGATTTGCAGACGCTGCTGAAAAATTCTCCTGGGCAAGCATTACACGGCAAATTTCCAGAGGAGACTTAAGTAGCGTCACGGATGACACCATTAAGGGCTGGTCAAACCAGACATTCCGCGTAGGCGATATAACTTATCAGGTACCGCTGGTGGTGAAAGATATGGATAGCATTTTTAGTCAAACTATTCCTACTATATATGGACCAGGAAAACCGCTGAATGTTTCTGATATTTCAAGCAAGCTGCCATTTATGGCACAGCCATTGGCAGAAATTATTAAGCAACGACGTAAAAATGGCCTGTCTGTTGATGGTGCGCTTAACCCGGGTGGTCAGCTGCGACTTTAGGCATATCTTTAGCCAGCTTAGAATCTGATATCGTCATTTGATGAAACCCGTCACCCTTGAACAAGCCCGCGTACCTGACGGCGTACGAATTTATGCCGTAGGTGATGTGCATGGCCGCCATGATTTACTCGTCAAACTATTTGAAAAGATTGAAGCAGATGCAGCCGCCGCGCCGGAACAACAACGCGAGTTAATATTTTTGGGTGATTATATTGATCGCGGTTTATATTCGCGCCAAACGCTAGACTGGTTGATGGATTTTGATGCGCGGCCCGAAGGCCAGCGTTACCGCCTCACCTGCCTGAAAGGGAATCATGAGGAGTTATTGCTAAAATTCTTGCGGGATCCTGCGTCTGGCCAGGTCTGGCTGGAAAACGGAGCTTATGAAACTTTGTTGTCTTTTGGCCTGAAGTTATCTTCGCCGCGGCCAAAGCCCGAAACCTTTCGGCATTTATCGCAGCAATTACATTCAAAGCTGGAAGGTAACTATTTGAAGTTTTTATCGGAACGCACATTGGGAAGAACAGTTGGTGATTACTTCTTTTGCCACGCCGGAATTGATCCCGATAAATCATTAAAAACCCAAAAACCGGAGTCCCTGCTGTGGATTCGCGATAAATTCCTGCAATCTGATAAGAAACATGAAAAAATCATTGTTCATGGCCATAGCATTTCCGCCCTGCCCGACGTACGGCCCAACCGGATTGGCATTGATACCGGGGCCTATGGCACGGGCCGCCTGACTGCATTGGTGCTTTCGGGCAACAATCGGTCGTTTTTATACAGTTAAAGGCATTTTAACCTACGCCAAGGTTGCAGCAGCGCGGGCATCCTGTTAGAAATCTGTAGAAATCCATATTTCTTCGAGGAAAAAATGAAATTTACCCCACTTCGCGCCATCACACTTATCGCCCTGCTCACACTGCCGGCCGCGCCTGCCTTCGCCCAATATATGAATGGCCCCATTTCGCAGCAGCAGAATTTGCCAGAGCCGCGCCGCAAAAACAGCGTCGATAATTATATGTCCGACAATAAAGATGAGAATGTTGAAATTTTGCCAGATGAAGGCGCAGCGCGCGGCGTGATCGTGACCCAGCGTCGCCACCGCGAATATGAACCGCAAGGCACACGCGTCGGTTCTTTCCGTTTCCTGCCCGAAGTTTCCCTGATGGAAATGTACAACGACAATATTTATGCCAGCAGTGCCAATGAAGAATCTGATTTCATCACCATTATCGAACCACGCCTGGCTCTGCGATCTGACTGGCGTCGTCACGCGTTAAATTTCCTGGCAACATCGGGCCATGGTCTTTACGCAGATAACGATGGTGAAAATTATAACGATTATTTGGTGCAGGCAGACGGCACACTTGAAGTTTTGCGCAACACGCGCCTGGCGGCTTTGGCCTCCTACTCCAAAAACCATGAGGAGCGCGGCAGCCCAAATAATGTTGTGTTGCAGGATGGTCCGGTAGAGTTTTATGTCCGCACGCTTCAGGGCGAGTTGGCTCATAAAATTAATCGCCTGAAATTCAACCTGATCTATACCAATCAGGATTTCCAATATGAGAATGGCCGCACAGTAGCAGGTGTATTTATCGACAATGCCTTGCGTGACCGCCTGGATAATGAAATCACGGGCCGTATCGCCTATGAATTATCGCCTGATTATGATGTGTATTTGCAAGGTGGTTATGTTAACCGCGATTATAACTCTCGCTCCAACCGTGATTCTGACGGCTACAGTGTCTATGGCGGTGTGCGCGGTGATATCACAGGTAAATTGTTTGGCGATATCTATGCCGGCTTCTTGCACCACGAATATGACAATGCTGCCTTTGGTGAATATGATGGCATGGGCTTTGGCGTAAATGGCTATTGGAACGTCACTAACCTGACGACCTTGAACGTTAACGTGGGCCGCGACATTCAGGAAACGATTGTGGCGGGTGCAGGTGGATTTGAACAAACACGCTTTAATATGCGCCTCGAACATGAATTGCGCCGCAACATCATCCTGACAGCCATGGGCGGTTATAGCTATGACGATTACGAAGATATCGTCCGTGAAGATGATGTCTGGCAGGCAGGACTGGGCGCGAGATACCTTCTGAACAGCCATTTGCACTTCTTTGCGAATTACAACTACCTGAACCGCGACTCTAATGCAGTTGGCAATGATTACGATCAGAATCGATTCCTGGTAGGCGTCCGCGCCGCACTATAGGGCTTGCAAAAGCCAGCAAAACACAGCCCCACAGCGATGTGGGGCTTTTTTTGTGAAATCCTTTTTATTTGCAGGCAAAGCTGCGCTATAGTCGCGACAATAGATTCAACTCAGAGGCGAAAAATGACCCTATCCAACCTCATGCGCGGCAGCCTAGCCGCGCTTATGATGATAACGCTGGCAGCATGTGGCAGCACCAAAAAACAAACGCCCGTAGCGCAGCCCCAAATGCAGCAACAGCAATATGTGCAGCCACAACCGCAAATGACCCCGCAGGGATACTACCCTCAACAAACACAAGTCCAGGCCCAGACAACAGACCTTTACCGCCTCGGCTCTGGCGATGAAATTCGCCTGACTGTTTTTGGCGAAGAAAGCATGACCGGCAATTACAAAGTAGATGGTGCAGGCATGATCTCGCTGCCACTGGTTGGGAATGTTCAGGCGGGGAATTTAACAGTGGCAGAATTGCAAATGCGCATTGCACAGCACCTGTCACAAGGATTTTTATTAAACCCGCGCGTGAGTGTACAGGTGATGAATTACCGCCCTTTCTTTATTCTCGGCGAAGTTAATCGTCCCAATCAATATCCCTATGTCGAAGGCATGAAAGTTATTAATGCGGTTGCCGTTGCCGGTGGTTATACCTACCGCGCAAATGAACGTAGCATGACGATTGTACGTGGCAACGACCCCACGCGAAGCAAGCAACCGGCAGATCCAACCACGATTGTAATGCCTGGTGATACCATTGAAATCCAAGAACGTTTTTTCTAGCCGAGAGCAACCATGACCGAAACCACCGAAAATTCCCGCGCCCTGACTACGATGGAGCGGTTTAAACAGAATACAGATAATTCTGAAATGGGGGCAATTGATATTGGCCAGCTCATCAATATCCTGAATCGCCAGCGACATATTATCTTCGCCGTGACGGGGCTCGTTGTGATTG
>DPZW01000027.1:9899-14503 GCA_003536545.1 Rhodospirillaceae bacterium | reverse complement strand
AAAGAACTGCCAGAACGCCTTTCAAGCGGCCCAGGGCATCTGAAGTTTTTGTACCCGCTTCGTTCGCAACTGCGATCAAACCCTGCGCATTTTGCAGCTGGCCGGCAACCGCATCAATCGCCTTGATGTCCGCACGCAGACCCTGGGCAACCGCGAAGGCTGCACCATCATCAATCGCATCGTTTACTTTATAGCCTGTATTGACGCGTTTTGTGACCGCAGCCAGGCTGGCATTAATTTTATTAAGGCCCTGAAGCGCAATCAGAGCCGAGCTGTTAGTATGAATTGAATTTACGCCACTCATTAGAGATTCTCCCCATCCGTTATGAATTTTTTGGCTTCCGATTCAGGAAACGTGGCAAACTATACCATATTTTAGCCCCTGCCGAATAGTCAGGCTTTGCCGTAACCCACGAAAATCCACAGAAAAAAAGGGCAGCCGAAGCTGCCCTTAATTCCCATGAGGAGACTAGAGTAATTATCTGAACAAGCCCAAAAGGATTGAAGGCTGCTGGTTCGCGATACCCAAAGTCTGAGTAGCCAACTGTTGGCTGATCTGAAGAGCCTGCAATTTTGCAGATTCTTTTGCCAGGTCCGCATCAACAATCGCGCCCAAACCTTGTTCAGTCGCATCAGAAACCGCTTTCAGGTAAGAAACCTGGTTGGTTAACTGTGTATTCGCTGTACCAAAAGATGACAACGCTGTACCTACGGCTGTCAGAGCAGTCGAGAAACCGCCTGTCAGTGCCGCCGTTGCAGCAGCCGCGTTCGCAGGTGCAGAGCTGATGTTCGTAGAGATGCTGCCAGCCAGGTCGAAGGCAGTAATCGTCAACTGACCACCCGAAACGTTAGAAACAACTTTCACCGCAGTGGTGGTGTTCAGAAGGTTCTGACCGTTAAAGGTTGCGTTAGAGATATAACCATCGATCTCGGCTTTAATCGCATCGTATTGTGCGTTGTACTGGGTACGTGCATCAGATGACAGGTTGTCATCAGAAAGAACTGCCAGAACGCCTTTCATACGGCCCAGGGCATCTGAAGTTTTTGTACCCGCTTCGTTCGCAACTGCGATCAAACCTTTTGCGTTTGACAGCTGACCTGTAACGGCATCAATCGCCTTGATGTCCGCACGCAGACCCTGGGCAACCGCGAAGGCCGCACCATCATCAATCGCGTCGTTTACTTTGTAACCCGTGTTCACGCGCTTTGTAACGGTGTTCAGGCTGTCGTTAATTTTGTTTAAACCCTGCAGGGCAATCAGAGCCGAGCTATTGGTGTGAATAGAAAGTGACATTTAGGTTCTCCATGTAATGTTAAGTCATGTCCAGTTCTGGACACCTAACAATCTACCATCGAATCGTTAACAAGTCGTTACAAGATTGACGAAAACACCGCCTTGGGCGATGGTTTGGCGAAATGGTTGATAGATCATGACAAATTCCGCTGCTGCCGAAATGACTGCCCTGCGCAGGGCAGCTACAGAGGCTTATCTCGACCAGAATTATGAAGTTGCCTTTGGCCTTTATCAGCAGATCCTGGCCCTGGATCCCAAAGCGCATGATATTTATGCTGCCGCAGGTGAAATTTTATTATCCGCCGGCAGGTTTGGCGAAGCCTCTCCTTTTCTGGAAAAGGCGGTCATTATCAACCCCCGGAATACCATCGCATGGTATAACATGGCTCTCACACTCCAGCATCTGAATGAATGGGATTCTGCGCAAAAGGCGATAGAAGCAGCCATCAGTCTGGCCCCTGATATGCCCAAATTCTATTTTACTGCAGGCACCATATACAGGGCGCAAGGGCGACATATGGATGCCATTGAGACCTATAAAGTCGGACTGCGTATGGATGAAAAAGATGCAGAGGCCTGGAGTAATCTTGGCCTGGCACTTTATGAAATCAATTTATTTGATGATGCCATCACGGCCTATATGAATGCCCTCAAGCATAATATCCGCCTGATTTCTGCGCATAATAATCTTAGCATCGTCCTGCTGAAGATTGGCAAATTGGAAGGCGCGCGCCGCGCGGCAGAACGCGTCCTGGCCATTGAGCCGGAAAATCATTATGCGCTGAATGTGCTGGGCTGCATTGAATCCCAGTGCGGACGTCATGAATTGGGGATTTCCTTTCTGCGCCGCGCAATTGCAGCAGATGACGATTTCTGGAAGGCGCATAGCAATCTTTTATTCTGTCTGCTGCATAAGGATAACACCACCCTGGCAGAAATCCGCGCAGAACATGAAGAATGGTATCGCCGTTATGGCGCGCGGCATGCGCGGCCGAATATTGTGTTTAAAAACACAACTGACCCCAATCGCCGCTTGCGGATTGGTTTTGTATCAGGTGATTTCCGTCGGCATCCCGTAGGCTATTTCACTATCAGCACATTGGAAAAATTATGCGCTGAAAATTCTTTTGACATCTATTTTTATGCCAATCAATTTGAAGAGGATGAAGATCCCTTTGTCGCGCGTTTCAAGGCGATGGCGGGGGATCATTGGCGACACATCTGGGAGATCAAACCACAAACGGTTTGTGAGATGATCAAAAAAGATGAAATTGATATCCTTTTTGATCTGACCGGCCATAACGACCGCCACCGTCTGGATGTTTTCTGTGCGCGTGCTGCGCCGGTACAAGTGACATGGGCAGGTTATATGGCAACGACAGGCGTGCCGCAAATGGATTGGTTACTGGGCGACAGCATTCAAACACCCGAAAAAGATCAGCCCTATTACACGGAGCGGCTTTATCAAATGCCGCATAGTTTTATTGCTTATACGCCGCCTTCCGGTGGCCCTGCGCCCGCGCGTATTCCGCCCAGTATTAAGAATGGTTTTATTACTTTTGCAAGTTTCAATAAGCCTACGAAAATCACCGCACGTACCATTCGCATCTGGAGTGAGATTATGCAGCAATTGCCCGATAGCCGGCTATTGCTCAAGTTTCTTGGTTTTGGCGATCCCGAAGCCATCCATTTTTTCTGCGAGCAATTTACCGCCCATGGCATCCGCCCTGAACAATTAACTTTTGAACCCAACGCACCGCATCATGAATTACTGGCGCGTTATAATGATGTCGATATGGCTCTCGACCCCATGCCATACACCGGATCCACCACTACGCTGGAAGCATTATGGATGGGAACACCGCTGGTGACTTTGCCGGGAGATATTTTTCCTGCGCGTCATGCCGCAACTTATTTGACGGCCATCGGTGCAACAGAACTGATCGCTGCGGATGAGAAAGATTATATTGATAAAATTGTGGCCCTGGCGCGAGATCCCAAACGCCTTGTGCACTACAAGGAAAATCTGCGGCAGCAGATGCAACAATCGCCCCTGTGCAATCAGGATTTATTTGTCCCTTCATTCAAGGACGCCATCCATCATTTTTGGCGGGATTACTGTTCAAACCGCCCGTGATTTCGTTATAATGCCCCTTCGCTAGAACAGCAGAAAGAGGACAGAATGACCCAAGCAGCCCCCACAACCGCCGAAGTTGCCGCCACCGTTGGCCGCCAGATTGGCCTGGCCCGCGCCGCCAAGAATAATGGTGACGAAGGTGGTCAGAAAAATCATGCTGAAGCGGCATTGAATACCCTAAAGACGGTTGAGCTGAATTACGAGAATCTGGACTGGCGGCAATTGGCCGAAGGCGATGCCCAATTTCTGCTCGGCAATCTGCCCGCGGCTGAAAAGGCTTATCGCCAGGCCATGGTCGCGGCCCCGCAACAATCCGGCGGCTATCAACGACTGGCTGAACTACTCTATGAGACCAACCGCTCCGAAGATCTGAACAAACATGTCAATTTATGTTTGCAGAAATTCCCCGATGAAACTTACTTTTTAAAAATGCAAGCAGTGGGTGCAGCTGCCAATCAAAATTACGATGTGGCTATTCCTGCCTTGGCCAAAGCTTTTTCCGCCAATAACGCCGATCATGAAATTGCCGATGCCCTGGGCACCTGCCTACAGAATATCAATCATTACGATGAGGCCGTTTTATATCATGCCCATGCGCTGGAGCTGCAGCCGACCAATGCCGCCTATGCGGTCCGTTATGGCCTGGCTTTTGTAGGTGTAGGTGAACAGGAAGCCGCCATCGAGTTATTCCGCCATGCCATTAACCTCAGCCCGAATTTCAGCGATGCCTATGCCTATCTGGGCTATGCACTGCAGAACCAGGGCCTGGATGACGAAGCGCATGAAATTTTCAAACAGGGGATTGAGCGCGATCCTGATCACCCCAATTTAAATTTCTTTTACGGTCGCTTTATGCAGGCCAAAGGCGAACCCGAAGCGGCACTGAAACATTTTGGCACGGCGGTGGATGCCAAAGGCCCCGAAGCCGAAACGGCAGAGTTTCTGAGTGCTTCCATCACGGGCGACAATCCCGAAAAAGCTCCGGAAAAATTCATTCGCGGATTATTTGATTTTTACGCACCGAATTTTGAATCTTCGCTCATCAGCAATCTGCAGTATCGTTCACCCGGTGTGTTGCATGATATGTTATTGCGCCCTGCGGTTGCGGCCGTACGCGATGTCACCAAAAATAAACAAAATATTCTGGATCTGGGCTGCGGCACCGGCCTGATG
>DPZW01000027.1:0-9699 GCA_003536545.1 Rhodospirillaceae bacterium | reverse complement strand
ACTGCGGCACCGGCCTGATGGGTGTGATGGTGAAATCTTACGCTGAAAGGCTGGTTGGTGTGGATTTGTCACACAACATGTTGTTGCGTGCCAACGAAAAAGGCATTTACGATCAAACCCGCCGCCAGGATATCACGGCCTATTTGAATGAAATGGAAGCTGGCAGCTTTGACATTGTCGTCTCTGCTGATGTCTTTATTTATATCGGCAACCTGCAGCCTGTTTTCTCTGCACTGGGCCAGAAATTAAAACCTGCTGCATTGGTCATGTTCAGCTGTGAGCTATTATCCGAAGATGGCGATCCCAAAGGCTATAAACTGCATTCCAATGTGCGTTACGCGCACAAGGACAGCTATATCCGCAAGCTGGCAGCTGATCACGGTTTTGATATCATCAGCACCGATGAAAGTGCTGTGCGCCAGCAGGCCGGCAAGCCGGTTCCAGGCATGCATTACGTCTTGGCAAAAAAATAGAATTATTCAGACTGCTGTTGGCTACCAAATAAACTCTGGCCCAAGGCACGGCCGGAACGTTTCATGATATCCTCGATAAAAGAGGTCATTTCCTGTTCGGGCGGTAATAATTCTTCCGATAAATCCTCTGGCGCAATTATTGGCGTTGTGCTGGGCGTCATATCTGCCTTGATGGCAATATCACTGCGCAGGTTCTCCTGAATTTCTGTTTCTGCCTGCAACGGCGGCAGAACCAGCGGTGGCATGGCTGTTTCAGCCACCGATTCTGACGCCACTTCTACCCTGTCTTCTCCATCACTGCTGCTTTTGCCAAAGAGGCTGGAAAAATCCAATGCGTCTTCGTCTTCATCATCATCCTTGGCCAGATTAACTTTCGGCTGCACAGGCGCAGCAGGTGCTGTCGCCGCCATTTCCGGTGCTGTAATTTGTTTTTGTGTCGGAACTTCGTCTTTTTGTCCGCGGTTTGCCTTGAATTCAGCCAAGAGGCTGTCAATGGCGAGCGCATCTTCACCCTCTTCATTTTTCTCTGGCGCAGTGAGTTTGATCATGCCCTGCGCATAGGCGAGATTAGAAATAGCAAGGGCACCTGCGCGGACCCAGTCTTTGGGTTCACCTTCCAGCATCCAGCCGCGGCGCAAAGTTTCAAATTCGGGAATATTCGCCGGTGCGGGTGCCGCACGTGAGGCAGCAAAATTCGGATTCTTAAATGCCTTCATCAGCGTATCTACTGCAGGATCGCGCAACACTTCATCGACTGCTGTGGGATTGACGCGCAGATAACGGTTCACGCGCATCGCCTTCACTTTTTTGGGATTAGCATAGAACATTTTAGCTTCCAGTGTATCCGCCATAAAGGCGATATGCGCCTCCCCTTCCTTCTGCATTTTAAGCTCGCCGTAGGATGCTTTTTTCACATCCGAAACAGACGCACCTTTTTGTTCAGAATAACCGCTGCCGCCGGCACCTTTATCGAAACTGCTGATTTTTGAAATTGTCGCGCCGCCCACCGTGTTTTCAAAGAATTCACGTGTCTGGGTTGGGTCTTCAAGTTTGCCAAAAATTTTGATGTTACAGTTTGCCGTGATTGAACGTGCTTCCTCTTTCACACGTTTTTCAAGGGCCGGCAAATCCTGCGCAGCAAAAATTAAACAGAAGCCGAGTGAGCGCGCCTGCGCCGCCATGACAGCCATACCCGCCGCCGTATAATAACCCACCTCATCAAATACCGTCATAAAGGGCGAATTGGAGCGCGTTGCTTTATTTTCAATCACGGATTCCCAATCACCTTCAACTTCAGAGCCCAGCGTGGCGCCCATCATTCCTTTAATATTCGCTGCAATAATTTTACCCAGGTTCGCCGCTTCGTCGCCGGATTTTTCCAGCGCAGGAATAAGCACCAGCATCAGACGGCGATTGAGGACCACATCCATCATATCAATATCCGCCAATTGCGTTTTAAAAATATGCCCGTATTCATCCGCAAGTGATTGTAGGGAGCGCGTGAACTGCATCGTCAAATAACCATGCTGCTGGCGCGGCACGGTCATGTCTGCGCCGGGATTTCCGGGCCCCGGCGGTTTTTCATCGCCGTTATCATCAAAAGCTTCATCAACATAACCGGGCAAGGTATCCAGATAACCCTTCAGGCCTTTGCGAATTCTCTCAGGCATGGTTTTGGAGCGTGACAGCCGGATCAGATCCTTGAAGTTCAAGGCATCACGGATGACCTGAACATCCAATAATAAATCTTCATTATCGCGCATATAAGTCAGCGCAGGCATCAATGCCCCCATCAAGGACACCGCACGGCCTTTCCACATTGCGGTATCGCCGCCTGCCTCATCCATCAGGCCCACCATCATATTGGTGAGGTAGGATGCCGAACCGTAAGAAAACGGGTTCATGGTGTTTGACACCGTCGCACCGTCTTTGTTCCCTGTCATATAATTGAGCACCATGATGTCATCATCACGGCCAAAGCGGCGAGCGAGCGCATAGATGGATGCCCACAGGTCTGTATCTGCCTTACCATCCACGTAAACAAAACCTGATCCCCAGGTCAGGGCGTTGGCGACCAGGGATTTCAACCCTTCCGTTTTACCCGATCCTGTTGTTCCGAGATAAAGGATATGGGTTCGGGCATCTGAATTGCTGACCCATAATTCACTGTTGCTGCCTTTCTGGTTCCCCAGAAATAAAATACCGTCGCCTTTTTTCTTGTCATAATAAGTTGGCGTGCGGTAGTTGCCCTTGGGCTTGACCCGCATCACCAGTAGAAAATAAATCATCCCGCAAAACAGCACCACGTCTGACAACGCCGCGCCAATTCCCGATAGGGCAATCCACACCGCCATCGCGGTAAGGAAAAATGAAACCACAAACGGTTCCTGGGCACTGTCGAAAAAACGCACCAGCATCGGGCGCGTGTCTCGCATAAGCGTTTTCGAATTATATTCAAATTTACTGTCAATCGCCATGCGCGCTACTCTGTCGGAGCCTGCAGATAATCATCTGCAATAATGGGCACACCTTCAGGTGGCGCATTGGCTTTGGCTGTTTCAGATTCTGCTTCCTGCACAATTTTTTGTGCTTCCAGCGTGACATAAAGGCTCATCGCAAAACGTGCCGCCCACCAGAGCAGCACCACAATCACCAGCCATTTTAAAATGCGCCATAACCCGCGCCGCCAGGCCTGCCCACTGCTTTGCGGATTCAATAAAATCTCGCGCAGTGCCGCTAAAGCTTCATCCGCCGCTGCCTGATTACCAAAGCTTGCGATAATTTGCTCCGCACCATCATTGGCGCGCAAAACCAATGCGCGTTCACCGCCGGGCAAAACCTGTAACGCAAAAGAAATATGTGTCACATCCTTGATTTCCTGACGCCATAACACGGGCGAGATCGCATGCGGCAAATCAATGGTTAAAATCCCGCGAACATAGGTTGCGTTTGCACCTGATTTATTTTTTTTGCTCATGCGCTGGCTCCGGAAACAGACAAAGACTGGTTGCCGCGCTGCGGCGTTGCGTATTTGGCTTTCGTGCGGCGGGGTGGCAGCATGGCGGATGGCAGGGGGGTTTCCGTTTCCTGCATATGCTCCACCAGAGATTCCACCGCACCCTGCACTTTGGGAATAATCAATGGGCGGCGCAAAAATTTCTCAGCATAATAATGCGCAACTGCACCGGCAGCTTCAGCATGAAACGTCCGGCGGCCCGCGTTATTGAGTGGATACCACAAGGTACGATCGATCGCGCGCAGCCACAAAAACGTTGCAGCTGCCAGAACCCCGCCGCGTTCACGTGCCCATAACAACAGACGAAACATGCCCGGTATCACATAGGCATGGCCTGACATGATCTTGGCTGCTTCGCCGCCCACCTTTGGATCGCGCAAAATACTTTTGATGCGCCCTTTTAATGCCGGGGAAAGATTCAGGCCTGTTTTTGGCGACCAGGAAACTGCAATCTCGCTCAGCAGTCTGTCTGCTTCATCCCGTTTGCGCGCGCCCTTGGTCGCAAAGACGGCCGCCAAGGCCTGATAATGGATCGGAAGTTTTTCAAACCCCTGCCAGCGCATACCCAATTGACGGGTAAAAACACGTGTGGCGGCTTCGCGATCTAATAATTTTCCTTCCATCGGAATATGATTAAACGCCACAAATTCTTCCGGTGTCAGGGCTTCGGCAAAAATGGGCAGACGTGCAGACAGCGTATCACCCGGCGCGCGCTGGGGACCTGTGGCAGGATTAAGTTTGGTAATGGGTGTAATCACCGGCCAGGCAGTGGCCTGCACCTTGATCAGATCTTCGAGATTAAAATTCTGGCGCAATTTACGACGCGGCGAAAATTTATAACCGGCAAATCCCATCGCCAGCAATAGGACAACAGCGGGCCAACGCAAAAACTGTGGCACGATGGTGGTGCTGACCAGCGATAATTGTCCCCAGGTGAGATTATCCGCCTTGGATGAGGCCAACCATTCATAAAGCTGGGCGGGTGTCACCGTGGAACCATCGGGCATTGCCACCCTGTCTGTAAAAAATCCAATCAGATATAATTGGCCGACCCGCACAAAACGCACGAAATCGATTATCTGCTCACGAAATAAATACCAGATGCCATAAGCCAGCAACGCCAATAGCCCCACCATTAAAAATGTGGCCACGCCCTGATCTGCTTCACCCGGTTTAGACATATGAATCCCTTTGCGCGCATCCTAGCAGAGGAATCATGACAGTTAAATGTCAGCCCAGGCCTGTTTTATGCCTCTGTCGCTGAAAATGCACCCAGTGATCCCCTGCGCGAGCCCGCCACCACTTTTGGCCGCGCGGATTCCTCTGCCGTGCGTTCGATTTTCTTCCCTTCCATCAGGCCGCGCATTTCATCGCCGGTCAGGGTTTCATATTCCAGCAAAGCCTGAGCAATGGCTTCAAGTTTATCGCGGTTATCCGTCAACACCTGGCGCGCGCGCGCCAGTGCAGCGTCGGCGATTTTACGCACTTCAGTATCCACCTGGCGCGCAGTATCATCAGAAATATTTTTGCTTTGTGTCACGCTATGGCCCAGAAAAACTTCACGTTCCGGTGAGCCATAAGCCAATAATCCCAGACTTTCACTCATACCCCATTCGGTCACCATGCGCGTGGCGATGTTCGTCACCATTGCGATATCGCTGCTCGCACCCGTGGTCACTTTTTCTGCGCCGAAAATCATTTCTTCGGCCACCCGTCCACCCATCGCGACCGCCAGATCAGCTTTGAGTTTCGCAACGGATACGGACAAACGATCACCCTCTGGCAAACGCATCACCATGCCCAGCGCGCGGCCGCGCGGAATGATGGTGGCTTTATGGATAGGATCGCTCTCCGGCTCGATCAGTGCAATCACGGCATGACCGGCTTCGTGATAGGCAGTGAGTTTCTTCTCAGCATCACTCATCACCATCGAACGGCGTTCCGCGCCCATCATCACTTTATCTTTGGCTTCTTCAAGATCCGTCATGCCAACAGCCTTTTTACCTTTTCGTGCAGCCAGCAATGCAGCTTCGTTAATCAGGTTGGCCAGGTCCGCACCGGAAAAGCCGGGTGTGCCTCGCGCGATGATGCGCGGATCCACGTTATCTTCCAGCGGCGTTTTGCGCATATGCACTTTCAGAATTTTCTCGCGGCCCGCAACATCCGGATTAGCTACCACCACCTGGCGGTCAAACCGGCCCGGGCGCAGCAATGCCGGATCCAACACATCCGGACGATTTGTGGCAGCGATTAAAATCACACCTTCATTCGCCTCGAAACCATCCATCTCTACAAGCAACTGGTTCAGCGTTTGTTCACGCTCATCATTCCCGCCGCCAAGGCCCGCACCACGATGACGCCCTACGGCATCAATCTCATCAATAAAAATAATGCAGGGTGCATTTTTCTTGCCTTGTTCAAACATATCCCTAACACGTGATGCACCCACGCCAACAAACATTTCCACAAAGTCAGAACCGGAAATGCTGAAAAACGGCACGCCCGCTTCGCCCGCAATAGCCTTGGCAAGCAATGTCTTACCCGTCCCTGGCGGACCTACCAGCAAAACACCCTTGGGAATCTTGCCGCCCAAACGTTGAAATTTGGGCGGGTCTTTTAAGAAATCAACCACCTCAACCAGCTCCTGGCGCGCTTCGTCAATGCCGGCGACATCATCAAACGTCACCTTGATATCTTTCTCGCCCAGCATTTTCGCCCGGGAACGGCCAAAGCCCATCGCACCGCCCTTGCCGCCTGCACCGCCGCCCATCTGGCGCATGAAATAAACCCACACGCCAATCAGCAAAATCATCGGCAAAATAGACAATAATAAATTCGCCAGGAACGATGGCTTATCTTCCGGCTGTACGTTCAAACGCACATTGGATTCCGTCAGGCGATTCACCAGATTGGAATCTTCAGGCATCAAGGTTGAAAAGCTTTGGCCATCGGCGCGGCGGCCTGACAACACATTACCTTTTTGCAAAACTTCGGAAATTTTTCCGCTTTTCACTTCAGCTAAAAAATCCGTATAGGCGATGGCATTCGCAGGTACCTGCACAGCCGGCTCCTGGTACAAATTAAACACGGCGGCGAGCACGAGTCCGATGACAAGCCATGTCGCCAAGGCACGGAAAAGATTGGGGCCACCAGGGCCAGAATTATTCGGATCGCGAGGAGGAGGAGCCAATTTCTTTGTCTTTCAGCCGGTGTTTTTATTACCTTATAAATAGAATGCTGCGCGATGAAATGCAATCAGCCACGGGCGGCTTCGGGCGTAATAATCACCCTTGCATCACTTTTGGTTTTTTTGATGTGAATTCGGCAATGGCCCAGTGTTTTGGCACGAAAATCATTGCCCGCCAGCATAGCGCGCAGATTCCCCAGGCTTTCGCTGCGAATGGGCGCGTATGCGCCGCTGGTTAATTTTAAGACATAATCCAAAACATGTTGCGCCGTGGCATCGGGCAAACTCTGCCATGGCTTTAAGGTAAAAACAGATTCTGTTTTGGGGACCAGTCTCGCATAGTTTGCCAGAAATTCTGCCGCCTGATTTTCAATGGCCTGCGCTGCCAAAAATTGTTTTTGCGCGAGCAGGTTTAAGTTTTTTGTCGTGAGGCCTTCGGCAGATAAAACATCTGCTGCGCCGCGCAAACGCCCTCGCGCGAATTTAGGATTGTCATTGCTCGCATCCTGCGCAAAAGGAATTTTATATTGTGCGCAATAAGCCACCAGTTCAGATTTATAATTTAGCAACAACGGCCGCCAGATATGCAAATGCGGTAAAAACGTATGTTCCTGCATACCCGCAAGGCCCTGCGTGCCGGATGCCTTGGCAATACGCTGCAGAATAGTCTCAGCGTTATCATCTGCGTGATGCGCGGTTGCCAGATGCAGAATTTTGTTTTTACGGCACCAGTTTTGCAGCAGATCATAACGCGCTGTGCGCGCTGCTTCATGCACAGCGGTTTTCGGTTTTTCACCGCGCCATTTTAAAATGTGATGCGTAATTTTATGTTTCTGACACCAGGCTGCAATTGTCTTGGCCTCCGCCATGCTTTCCTTGCGCAAACCGTGATCCACGGTCAGTGCGACAATATTTTTTGTAGCTGTATACATTAAATGCAATAACGCCATGCTATCTGGCCCACCCGAGACAGCCACTGCGATCCGTGCATTTTTTTCAAACATTATAATTTCACGCCGTAGCGCGCGGCAAGGCCAGCCATATCACCGGCGCGAATAGCTGCGCGTACCTCCGCCATCAAACGCACCATCACGGCAATATTATGCTGCGTGAGCAATTGCATGCCCAGCATTTCACCTGCGCGGAACAAATGATGCAAATAGGCGCGTGAAAATTGGCTGGAGGCGGGGTTATTCAGCGTGGTATCCAATGGGTTATGATCTTCGCGGTGCTGTGCATTGCGGATATTGATGCGGCCCGCTGGCTCAAACGGCGCAAGAGCCCAGCCATGGCGCGCCATACGCGTTGGCGATACGCAATCAAAGGTATCGATACCAAGCATGACGCCGCGAATAATTTCCTCAATGCCGCCAATGCCGAGCAGATGCGTCGGGCGATCCGGCGCAACATAAGGCATCGCATAATTGGCAATTTCAATAATAGCGTTTTTCGTATCACCCAGACAACCGCCCACAGCTGTCCCAAAAAACGGGCGTGATGCTGTATATTCAGCGGCTTCACGCCGCAAATCGGGATAAACACCGCCCTGTACGATGCCATAAAGTTGCTGCCGCCCGTCATCACTGCGATTAAATTCTGCCAGACATCTATCGCCCCAACGATGCGTCATGCGCATGGAACGCGCAGTATATTCTTTATCAACATGAAAGGGCGTGCATTCATCCAGCATTACAATCAAATCCGCGCCGAGTTCGCGCTGAATTTGAATAGAACTTTCAGGAGTGAGAAAAATTTCTTTGCCGTCGGTATAGGATTGAAACAGCGCGCCGTCTTCTGTGATTTTGCTCAAGGTTTTGCGGCGGCCTGAAATAGATTTGCGTTTGATTTCTGCCGAGATAGAACCATGGCCCATCGCGAAAATCTGGTAACCACCGCTATCGGTAAGCATCGGCCCCTGCCATTGCATAAAATCATGCAAGCCGCCCATTTTTTGCACCAATTCCGAACCGGGCTGAATCAACAAATGATAGGTATTGGATAAAATAATATCCACGCCCAACGCGCACAGATCATGTGGGCCACAGGCTTTCATTGCGGCTTTGGTTGCACAAAAAATAAAATTTGGGGTTTCAATGCTGCCATGCGGCGTAGTGAGACGGCCAATCCGCGCGCGCGTATTTTTATCCTGATGCAGAATGTCAAAAGCGAATTTTTTCATTAAAAATTTCCGTGATTATTCTGTTTTCAAAGGGCGCGCCATCAATTGCGCGAGCGCAGCCCCCACATTCATTTCATCATTCAAAACCGAAGCCACTACTGCGCAAATCGGCAATTCAATTTTATATTTTTCTGCGAGCGCGAGCGCGGGGCCAACCGTCGTCACACCTTCGGTCACGCTGTTGCGGCTTGCCATGATATCAGACAGGCTTTGCCCCTGGCCCAATGCAAAACCACAGGAAAAATTCCGCGAAGTTTTTGCATGACACGTCAGCATCATGTCACCAATGCCTGCCAGACTCATAAATGTTTCCGGCCGCGCCCCCATGGCTGCGCCCAGACGCGCGATTTCTGCCATGCCGCGCGTGATAATGGCCGCCTGCGCGTTTTCGCCCAGACCCGCGCCAATCACCATGCCGGATGCCAGCGCGATGACATTTTTCAAAGCCCCCGCCAGGGCGACGCCGATCACATCCGTCGATGCATAGGGACGAAACGCTGGCGTACGCAAATATCCGGCAATCATTTTTGCTGTTTCATCATCTTTGGCGGCAATAGTGGCGGCGGCAGGCAAACCGCGCGCGACCTCAGGTGCCAGATTGGGGCCGGATAAAACCGCAATGGAATGGTCGGGTAAAATTTCTGCAGCAATTTCGGGCAATAATTTCTGGCTTTGTACATGAATGCCCTTGCCGCAAATCACGACGGGCGCAGATTCGGGCAAATCATTTTTTAATCCCGATAAAACATCCGGCACAAATTGGGTCGGCACCACGAGCAGAATAACTTTGGACGCTGCCAGTGATTTGGCATCAGCTGTAACAACAACATTAGATCGGAAGAGC
>DPZW01000111.1:1318-7222 GCA_003536545.1 Rhodospirillaceae bacterium | reverse complement strand
CATTTGCGATTGTTTTACGCCACGGCAGATCGCGGGCATTTTTCTGAAACCATTGCCACAGTCTTGCCGTATCTTTCATGCAATGCGGTAACCATTTTCGGTGGTGATAATCAACGGTGCGGAAATTCCGGCAGTCTGCAATTTCTGCCGTAGTCGCCACAGATGTGTTTCAACCGTATGTGTTGTACTATCGGGGTGATAATGCCAGACGCGCGCCAGTAATAATTCTTTGCTGCATTCACCCGCCTCTAGCATGAATTGCAACAGCGCAACTTCGCGGCCGGTCAGGCTTGCTGCTATGCCTCCGCACAACAAACGGAAATTACGCGGCTCCAGAATAAAGTCACTATTCAGCGGAATGGATTTTTCGGCATCTTCGCGGCGGCGCGCGGAAAGCCACATCAAATCCGCCATGAGATTGGCAAGGCGCAGCGGCAATTCATAGCTCTCAATTTCATGACCATCCGCCAGCAGCAGCGCAAGATTATTATCGGTTATTGTAATTTTTACGTCGGCTTTATCGCTGGTAACGGTAAAATCCAGCTCGGGGTGCTGCGCGGCGCATTCGGCCACCGCATGTGCGAGAGCTTTATCAAGAATTTGCAGCTTTGCCATAAAAAAAACTACCACCTTTCATGGCGATTTTGCTATAGCCACCTGTCATGTTTCAACTGCCCGAAATCAGCCCGGAAACCCGCGCGGCCGCTCGCCTTGCGTCGGGGCAAGCTGTCTGGCTGCATCATGGGGGTCATTATTACTGGCTGGTTGCTGCCGAAGGCGCGGCTCCCAGTTCACTGCCCGGTATCAGCGGCCAATTATTTATCACAGCCGAACGCGCGCGGTCCCTGGGGCTGGATGTCAATTCCGGTTTGGCTGCCTTAAAACTCCCGCCGCGTTCAGACACGCTGGAGTCACTGATTAATCCGCTGAAACTTGCGCAATCAGAAATTTTGGCAGACTTTGATGCGAAAGAAGTGAATGCAGATCATCCCGCCAATGAGGCTATGGATCTGGTGCGTCTGGCCGGTACCTTGCCCGCATTGATTATGGGACCGCAAATCGGACGGCCGCCTGTGGATGCCATGATTTATGAAACTTCGCCTTGCGAAAAAATTCATCTGACAAAAATCAGTGATGTGAATATGCCGCTGCGCGCTGCGCCCAATGCACGTGCAACAACTTACCGCGATAATTTAGGCGCAACGCATATGGCAATTATTGTGGGGAAGCCAGATTTTTCTAGGCCGCCTGTCGTGCGCGTGCATTCATCCTGCCTGACCGGGGATATTTTAGGATCCTTGCGCTGTGATTGCGGCGATCAATTGCAGGCAGCCCTGACGGCTTTGTCTGAAGGCGAAGGCGGCATTTTATTATATCTGGATCAGGAAGGGCGCGGCATTGGCCTTGCTAATAAACTGCGCGCTTATGAATTACAGGATCGCGGGATGGATACCTATGCGGCTAATCATGCGCTGGGATTTTCTGATGATGAACGCAATATGGATGCGGCTGCGGCGATGCTGCGTGAAATGGATATCCATGCGGTGCGCCTGCTGAGCAATAATCCCCATAAAGTGAAAATGCTGGCAGATGCCGGGATTATCGTGAAGGAACGCCTGCCGCTGGAAATCACGGCAAACCCGCATAATACCGCCTATTTATCGGCCAAAGCAGGCAAGGGCGGCCATGTGATGGTGGGCAATATTACTGAAAAAAAACCAAAAAAGATTTGAATTTTTCTTTATCCCTGTGGTAGCGTCTGGCCTTCTTAATGAACGGAGCTCCACACATGTCAATTTTCGGTCGCAGCGAAAACACCAAACGTAATTCAGGCACGCGCCCTTCGGTTCGTCCTCTGCCGATTGAACAATCTGATGATGTGAAATTATTGACACCCGAAGCTTCAACACGCCGCAATGTTCCGGCTGTTGCCATGGGCCAGCCACGCCGCACGACCATGGCATTGCCTATGCCATCTGGCATGCAGCGCAATGAAATGTCTGTTGGTGAAAAACGCTTGATCGTGGGCCGTGATATTTCACTGGCCGGTGAAATTGCAGATTGCGATCAGCTGGTTGTTGAGGGCAGCATGGACGCGACTTTACGCGCGGGCAAACGTCTCGACATTTACCAGACAGGTGTATTTCGTGGCGCGGCCAATGTGCAGGAAGCAGACATTGCGGGGACGTTTGCCGGTGAATTAAATGTGGCAGGCCGTTTGCGTTTGCGCGCAACCAGCCAGGTTTCCGGTACCATCCGTTACAGCGAAATCGAAGTGGAAGCAGGCGCGCAATTGTCGGGTGAATTCCAGTATGTTGCGGGCTCTGTTAACACCGCTGCGAATGATACAGACGGCGATATTTATCCCTATAACTCTGCCGCCAACGGTTAATTTATAAATTTTTATCGGGATATTCGCACCATTGCATGATGGGGCATTCGCGGCATTTCGGCGTGCGCGCCGTGCAGATATAACGTCCGTGCAAAATCAACCAGTGATGCGCATGCTGCATATATTTCTTGGGGATGACGCGCATTAGCCCGTCCTCAACCTCGCGCGGTGTTTTGCCGGGCGCCAATCCAATCCGGTTGCCCATGCGAAAAATATGCGTATCCACCGCCATGGTTGGTTCGCCATAGACAACATTCATCACCACATTTGCAGTCTTGCGTCCTACCCCTGGCAGTTTTTCAAGGCCCTCACGCGTACGCGGAATTTCGCCACCATATGCATCGCGCAGTGTTTTAGAAAGTGCTAGAACATTCGCGGCCTTGGTATTAAAAAGCCCGATGGTTTTAATGTGCTTTTTGATGCCGGCCAAACCCAGTGCGGCCATGGCGGCGGGATTATCTGCCACCTGAAATAATTTCTCCGTGGCGCGGTTCACGCCAGCATCGGTAGATTGCGCCGACAGCACCACCGCCACCAAGAGCGTAAAGGGATTGGTATAATTCAGCTCCGTCTTGGGTTCAGGATTTAATTTCTGAAAGGTGGCGAAGATTTTGTTGATGGTCGCGGCGGAGAGCATCCGCTATGAATGAACAAATGATCTCCCGTTGGCAAGCATCCAATCTGCCTGTGCTGGCATTATGCGCAGCAGTCTTGCTGCATGGATTATTTTCCTCCCCTGCACCGAAGATCATGGGGCCTGCTGAAATCCTGATTGCGTTAGGGCTGATAACAGCCATTGCCCCGCGCGCGCTGCATTTGCTGCACGCGCCGTCTGTGCTGGAAAACAAGGCTTTATGTGCATGGCTGTGGCTATTGCTGGTACCGCTGATGATAGGTTTATTGTCGGGTCACGAGACGCGTGATACTTCGCGTGATTTGGTATCATTCTGTTTTCTGGGCCTGCCCGTTCTGGTCATGCAATTACCGCGCAGTGACGTAAAAAAATTTGCATTGGCAATCGCGATTGCTGGTGCTGCCATGGCAGCGCGTTATTGGCTGTTAACAGATGGTTTTTCTGCTTTGGGAAATTTGCGGCGTGGGGATGCGTTATTATATCTCTCGCTCGATCCCATGATGCTATTTGCCGCAATTTATTTCCCTATCACCTTGGTTGAAACGACAGGCAAGGGTCCACGCGCATGGCTGCGGCGCGGCATTTATTTTATCGCAGCATTTTTATGTTGGGGGGCATTGGGCGGCATGATGATGCGTGGCGCATTGAGTCTGGGAATTCTCTCGCTCTCTCTTTATGCAATCATGCATATTCGCCGACCCATGGTGCCATTCTTTATGGGTATTGCCGCACTGATGGTGGTGATTGCATTTTCCGGGCCGCTGCTACGTTTTATCACTGACCTGTGGGAAAAAACCCAGGCCGTGGGGCTGAATTCCCGTGATGCGGAATTTGTGGCTATCTGGAAAATTCAGGCCGCCGACCCCTTTGCATTTTTATTCGGGCAAGGCTGGGGGGCAATTTATGCCTCGCCCGCCGTCGGCGGTTACTGGGTGAATTACAGCCATAGCGCATTGGGATTTTATTTTCTCAAAACCGGCGTATTGGGTTTAATGATATTGGCGTTTTATCTGCTACAAATTATCTGGCCTCTGCGCCGTGTGGTCAGTGAATATAAAAATATCTTATTCGCCGCGCTGCCACCGTTGATTTTATCATTCACGATTTATACCAGTTATAAATTTTTGGGATGTGGTATTCTATTACTATTGCTACAATCATTGCATGCGCATTCTTATCCTCAATCGCGTTGAACCGCCTGCCCCGGGAGCAACGGGCCGACTGGTACAGGAATTATCCGATTGCTTGCGCAACCAGGGCCATGAAGTGCAAACCATTACTACCGGCAAATTGCCGGCCAGGATTATTCCCTATTTATTTTCATGGCTTTCCATTGGCGTCACCGCATTTTTAACACATCGCGCCGATCGCGTCGTGGTGATGACAGATCCGCCCATGCTGGCACTATGGATTCCGATTTTAAAATTTCGTCATGGCAAAATTATTCACTGGTGTCAGGATTTATACCCGGATGCTTTTCCCGTTATCGGCATTCATTTTCCTGAATTTGTACAAAAATATTTAGTCAAACTTAATCGCTGGGCTCTACGCGCTGCCGATAAAATAATTGCGCTGGGTGAGTGTATGGTCGTGCGTCTGCGAGCATACGCGGATAATATAGCGATTATTCCCAATTGGTCTGAACGCGATATTGCAACAAACGAAGTCTCCGAAGCTGAGCCCCTCACAATTTTATACGCTGGAAATATCGGGCTGGTGCACCCAGTGGACGCAATTGTCACCGCTATTCAAAGTTGTCGCCATCTGCCGGTCAAATTTATTTTGATGACAGGGGGCAAGGGTGAAGAGGTTTTAAAGAATAAACTATCTGACCAGGTGAATGTCACTTTCCTGCCGCCACAACCGTGGGAGCGTGCCAAAACCATTCAAAGCATGTGCCACCTGCACATCATCGCGCTGAAAGACGAAGCCTTGGGTGTGGCCATGCCGGTAAAAACCTATGCCGCCATTAAAAATGCACGGCCCTATATTTTTATTGGCCCCAAAGAATGCGAGGCGGCGCAACTTGCGCTGGCGCATGGTTGCGGGGAAATAATTGCACCTGCGGATGCCGTGAATTTCAGCAAATTGGTGCAATCCTACACAGATGAAAATGGCCTGCCCAATGATCATTGGCGACAGCAAATGCAAAATGCCCGTGCAATTTCCTTGCCTGATAGCCTGGAGGCGGTTGCTGAAGCAATCGTGGCAGCGTAAAACATCGGGATGATTTTTTCCCACCCTGTTCTGCAACAATTATGGCAATCCCGCTGGCAACTGATCGGCGGTGCAGTGATGGGATTATTGATTGGGGCAATTCTGGTTTTGATCATCACGCCGAAATATACCGTGCATATGGTGGTCGGCCCTGTTTCTGCCAATGGCCCGGCGGGTATGGGAACGCCGGCGGCCCGGCTGCAGGAATTGCGCCGCAATAGTTATAATGAAACGGCTGTCGATAGCCTTTCGGATTACGATCGCTATTTACAATTATTGACCAGCCCATCAACGGCACAGACTTTAATTAATCAGGTGCCAGACCTGCTGCAGACCCTCTTTCCTGACCGTTGGGACGGGCGCAAAAAGGAATGGCGGTTGCCGTTATCCGCGTGGCCGGGTGAAATTATTCGCCGCGCACGTGGGGGCAATGCCTGGCGCGCGCCGACGCCCGAAGACCTTGCTGCAAAATTACAAGGGATGCTGCAAAGCCGTATTATTGGTGCAACGCCAATGCGCGAATTGCGTTTGCATTATCCGGATCGTGGATTTGGCGTGACGTTGCTTTATGCAATGCATCAAGCCGCGGATAGCGTATTGCGCGAAGAGGCTGCGCGGCGCAGCGGCGCGATCAGTGAATATCTGGAAAAACAATTACAGA
>DPZW01000111.1:0-1228 GCA_003536545.1 Rhodospirillaceae bacterium | reverse complement strand
GCTCTTCCGATCTGTGGATTTGGCGTGACGTTGCTTTATGCAATGCATCAAGCCGCGGATAGCGTATTGCGCGAAGAGGCTGCGCGGCGCAGCGGCGCGATCAGTGAATATCTGGAAAAACAATTACAGATTGTGCGCATGCAGGAACACCGCGCTGTCTTGTCGGAATTATTGGCAGCACAGGAACGCATCCGAATTCTGGTTGCCGTAGATTTGCCTTATGCGGCCGATATTGTGGAGCCACCGACTGCGCCCTTGCAGCCCGATAGGCCGCAGCCATGGCCTATTTTAATTCTCGCCAGCCTGATTGGATTTTTTATGACGGCTTTGCGTGTAACCTGGCCGCAAGCCCGTAAAATGTTGGGGCGCACATGATTCCGATCGCTGTTGTGATTATGACAAAAAATGAGGCGTTGCGTTTGCCCGCCTGCCTTGCCTCCTTGCAAAATCAATTTGCCGAAGTTTTTGTCGTTGATAGTAATAGCGATGACGACACAGCTGAAATTGCGCGTGCCAATGGTGCGGTAGTTGTGAATTTTACCTGGCAACGCAGTTATCCCAAAAAGAAACAATGGGGTATGGAGAATTTGCCTGCCACATCTGACTGGATGCTGTATCTGGATGCTGATGAGCGCGTCACACCGGAACTGATTTCTGAATTGCGTGAATTGATGCGGGGAAATCTGGATGATTATGGGGCATTCTGGGTTGCGGCGGACCCCATCTGGCAGGGGCGGCGTTTGCGCCATGGTCAATCGAATAATAAAATCTGCCTTAAACATCGCAGGCGCGTGCAATTCCCAGTCATTGATGATCTAGATACGCCCAAAAACGAGGTTGAAGGACATTATCAGCCAAATGTCACTGGCCGCACAGGTGTATTAAAATCCCGGATGACCCATGATTGCGATCCCATTACCGGATGGTTTCGTCGCCATGTGCATTATGCCGAAGTTGCTGCAATTATGAGTCAACGCAATCTGGCGCAACATGAAATTGGTTTTCGTGCGAGATGCAAAAAATTATTTTATCAATTGCCGCTGCAGGGTCTGATTATTTTTCTCTATGGCTATGTCTGGCGACTGGGATTTCTGGATGGACGCGCGGGATTTGATTATGCGGCCGCACGCGGCTGGTATTACGAGCTGACCGCGCTTTTCAAACGGAAAATCTGATAAAGCTTCGGGCTTTTTTGCCGCAGGCCCCAGACGCATTTTTGCGCCAGCAT
>DPZW01000147.1:1357-6197 GCA_003536545.1 Rhodospirillaceae bacterium | reverse complement strand
ATAGAGGAGACAGCCCTTTTAAAACCTGGGTCATGCGGATTGCCACAAATAGATTCTTCGATTTTAAGAGAAAAAGTCGCAGAAGAATTAAAGTGCAAAGTTATGATGATCTCATAATCTGTGAGAATGGTTCAGTCAAACTTGAAATTCCCGATCCACGCCAGGATATCGAAAAATTACTCTTGGGCGGATCAGGTCGTGAAAGGATTGAATATGCCATGTCACGCATGTCGAAAGATAAAGCAGAACTTATCAGATTGCGTCACATAGACGGTCTGTCTTTGGAAGAAATTGCTGAAGGAATGCAGCTGCCTCTCGGCACAATTAAAAGCCGCCTGCACAGAGCGCAGAGTTTATTTAAAACCCATTATGAAAATTTTGATGAATCTATGCATCAATATGCCCCTGAAGAAACAAGCAAAATGGCGTACAAACCCAAACCTGTGCCCCAAATCAAATTAACCCCGACACCTGCAGCCATAGAAGAATACGGCTTAACCCCTGCGGAGCTAGAAATTCTGCCGCATATCGCTAAAACAAGCACAGTAATTGCCACCATACTGGCCAACTCTGACGGAACTATCAAAAGACATATTGCAAATATTGTAAGAAAAATGGGAGTAGATGGAAAACGGCAGGCGGCCGTGCTGTACCAAAGGCTCATAACTGCTGAATATGCGGCTGTTGCAACCGCGCAAACTGATGCGGCTTCGACATCTACCAGTAACGCGGCGAGCAACAATGACAATTCCATTCAGGAGCTACAGGCAATAGGAATCAGCCCCCATAATATTGCGCGAATTATTTATTATGCCGAATGTGACCGAGCAGGCATTCAACATCCCAGGGAACGGGATGTTCAGCGCAATATCCCGAGAATAAAAGATTCTATTGTTTCCCCCGCTATCCGGCGCATGCATCAAAATGGCCAATCTTTGAAAATTGAAATCCCTGATAATCCCAACAGCAATAGTTCCCACGCTACGCACCCACTGGACAAACGGCATGCAACCCTGCAACCTTAGGCATGCTCGCCAATCTTCACGCCAAGGCACAGGCGATTATCGATAACTATACCGCGCGCGGGGAGATCATCGCGCTGGCGGAATCATGCACGGGCGGATTGGTTGCTTCCCTGCTCACCTCCATCGCCGGATCATCGGCGGTGCTGGACCGCGGCCTGGTCACCTATTCCAATCAATCCAAAATGGATCTGCTGGGCGTGAGTGCGGATATCCTTGAAACCCACGGTGCGGTCAGCCGCGAATGCGCCGAGGCTATGGTGCGCGGCCTTCTCGCCTCTTGCCCCGCTGCAGCCGCAGGTGTGGCCATTACCGGCATCGCCGGCCCATCGGGCGGCAGCGCGGGTAAACCTGTGGGCCTGGTCTATATTGCCGCGATGCGCCGGAACGGCCAACCTAAAATTGAGCAACATTATTTCGCTGGCGACCGACAGGCTGTTCAATATATGGCGGCTAATAGTGCCATGGACGCATTATTAATTGACACCCACTGACCAAACTCGATAAAAACAAGGCAATAATTTAACCCAGAGAGATTTTATGGCAGACAAGAAAAAAGAGCCAATTTCCTTTTTTGGCATTACACTCGGAGGCGGCAATAAGAAAAAAGGGGCTCTGGATCAGACAGAACTTCTGCGCAGAATTCAGGAAACTGCGCAGAAAGAGGCAGAAGAGCGCATCGCGCGCGAACTAATTACACTTTTAAAATCCAAGAGCGTTTTGGAAAGCGGTATTAAAACGGGTGAAACATTAAAAGCAAATGCCAACACAGCTTATCTTAATGGTTTAAGCGCGATTCATAATGCACCCGTCGCAGAATCCACAGAGCCAACAGCAGATGTGGACCCCACAGCAGCGGCAGAGGCGGAAGCGCAAGCCGTTGATCGTCTGGAGCGCGCGCTAACGAGTGCCACAGAGCTAGGAAATAACAGCATTCGCCGCGCTCAGGAAAAATTTATACACGATACACAAGGCGCAAGATCTAGCATCATCCGTATTCTAGATAATGAAGAAACAAAAGACATGGTTAAATTCACCGTTCCGGATAATGCAACTCTCATAAAAATGAATATTGCAGATCATGAACTGCTTGCAGAATACGCAGGAAAATCTCTGCTTTCGGTCGCCATCGGGGCAGAAGACATTGAGCTTATTGAGTTGCTTTCAAAACGGCTTTCAGATCGCAATCTTGATTCATTTGATATGGCACACCTGACAGCCATGGCTGTTGAAGACGCTGCAAATGCGATGAAAACACTCACGCCTGACCAGCGTGCCGTGCATTTGGGCCCCCTACGCCGCCTGTCAGGCTCTGGTTTTGATCTAGACACTGCCAAGCAACCAGATGGCACAGAAGCTTTTAATATTCTGGAACGCTGCTATCCATTGGATCGCATTGATGGTTTTGTGGAGGGAATTCCCTACGAAGAAACTGTTTTGGATGCGATGTTATTTGATGTTCAACGCTCCACACAAATTGCACAATATGGTGGATTATATAGCGACATGGTTGCAGGCCATGCCGTAAAGCTAAGCAAAGCCAATATGCCGGAAGGCCCTGCTGGAGAAAAGTTAAAAGATTTTCTGGGTAGCTTAATTGATGTCTTAAAAGATAATCGGGAAAAATTATCGCCGAAAAGGGCGCAAGCACTGCAAGCACATCATCAAAAATTAAATATGCAATTCTAAAACTTTATGCCGCAATGAATTTATTGTTGCAAGGCTAGCAGCGCGCGACCACTCCGCGTGCAATTCAGGGCACGGCGCGCCTTTGTATTTATTCGCGGCAATAAATTTTGAATTGCCTTTATTTGTTGGTCATCCAGATTCTCAATAGCTGATTTTATATTCTGATCCGCATTTTTGATCGCGATTGTGCTGGACAGAAATTCTACACCTGCATAGACCAGCGCAGCGGCACCAAATGAAAATAATAATATTTGTGGTGCCGATGCGGCATTATCATAACTGAAATGGCGCAAGCTTATCCCTGTAGCCAGTGATGCAAAACCAACAGAGCTTGCGATCTGTAAATTTCTATTTACCCCGTCACAGTGTTTTTGCATGCCGAGTATCTGCCGATCAAGTTCATTCAGGCATCCTCTATCGCGAACATTTCTGATAAAATCACGCATGTAATGTGTTGCGTAACATTTCCTTCGAAAGAAAATAATCATTATCTATCCTTTATATATATGATGCGCCCGGGCTTCAAACGCATCAATCATTTTTTTAAGTGCTTTGTCAAAAAAACTTTCAACCAACCCCTGTAGTAATTTACTATGAAATTCAAAATCAATTGTAAAATCCACCAGGCACTGCCCCGGTTTTTCCGGCAGGAAAATCCAGCCGTTGTGCAGATGTTTCAGCGGCCCGTTCATATATTCAATCTGGATTTCCGAACCCGATTTGAAAAATACCTTTGACGTGAATTTCTCGCGCAGCAATTTATAGCCCACCAGAACATCCGCCATCAGGTAATCATTCTTGCGCTCCCATATCCGCGCACCAGCACACCAGGGAATGAATTCCGGATAGTTTTCGATATCCAGCACCAGATCATACATCTGCTGCGGACTATACGGCAGGATTTTATGTTCGCGATGCGATGGCATTATGCCTGCTGCTTAGCCAATTGCGCTTCCCGCGCAGAGCGGAGTTTTTCAAAATCATCCCCTGCGTGATAGCTGGAACGCGTGAGCGGGCTGGCAGAAACCATCAAAAACCCTTTCGCCCGCGCGAATTTTTCGTATTCGGCGAATTCTTCGGGCGTCACATAACGCTCCACCTTCGCATGTTTCGGCGTGGGCTGTAGATACTGGCCGATGGTCAGGAAATCCACATCCGCTGCGCGTAGATCATCCATGACCTGCAAAACTTCTTCCTTGGTTTCACCAAGGCCAACCATCAGGCCGGACTTGGTAAAGATGGATGGGTCAATTTCCTTAATTTCCTGCAGCAATCGCAGTGACGTAAAATAACGCGCGCCGGGACGAATGGTAAGATAAAGCCGCGGCACAGTTTCCAGATTGTGATTAAATACATCCGGCCGCGCTTTTGCGATCACTTCTGCCGCGCCGGGTTTGTTTTTGAAATCGGGGGTCAGGATTTCAATCGTGGTGCCTTTATTCTTCTGGCGCGTTTTGGTGATGACATCCGCAAAATGCCGCGCCCCGCCGTCATCCAGATCATCACGGTCAACCGAGGTGATCACGACATGTTTTAATCCCAATTCCATCGTCCCCGTCGCCACGCGCAACGGCTCAAACGGATCGAGAGCATCGGGTTTGCCCGTTTTCACATTGCAGAACGAACAAGCCCGCGTGCAGGTATCACCCATGATCATGAAAGTCGCATGTTTCTGCGTCCAGCATTCACCGATATTCGGACAACCCGCCTCTTCGCAAACTGTGTGCAATTTCAGCGCCTTCACCGTCTCACGCGTCGCATGATACTGCGGCGAATTCGGCGCCTTCACGCGGATCCAATCGGGACGCTTTGCGGTCGTCACCTGGTCTGGGCGGTGTGCTTTTTCCGGGTGGCGGGGTTTGATGGTTTGGATGGGGGTGTCCATGGGTTTTATATAGGCCTCTGCCCTGCTGGATTCCACCTAAAAATGGATCGCTTTGCCATACGCGGCCAGCACGGATTCATGCAGCATTTCGGATAGCGTAGGATGCGGGAAGACAGTGTGCATTAAATCGGATTCTGCCAGTTCACCCGTTTTCGCGACGGCATAACCTTGAATCAATTCTGTTACTTCAGTGCCGATCATATGCGCGCCGATCAGCTCGCCCGTGGCGGCATCGAAAATGGTT
>DPZW01000147.1:600-1080 GCA_003536545.1 Rhodospirillaceae bacterium | reverse complement strand
ACTTTAATCTGGCGGCCGGATTCTTTTGCCTTGGCTTCGGTGAGGCCGATGGACGCAACCTGTGGATGACAATAGGTGCAGCCCGGAATTTTTTTCGGATCGAGGGGATGCACGCCCGGGACGCCGAAAATTTTCTCAACGCAGATAATGCCTTCGTGTGATGCTTTATGCGCGAGCCACGGCGGCGCGGTGACATCGCCGATCGCGTAAACGCCCGCTTCATGCGTTTCGCACCATGGGTTCGTGACGATATGGCCACGTTCAACCTGCACGCGCGTGTTTTCAAGACCGATATTTTCCGTGTTCGCCGTGATGCCGACTGCGGAAATTACGCGGTCAACGGTGATAGTTTCCGTTTTGCCGCCTGCTTCGATATGCGCGGTGACATTGTTTTTACCTTTTTCCAGCTTGGCGACTTTTGCGCCGGTGAGGATTTTCATCCCCTGCTTTTCAAACGCCTTGCGCGCCATCGCGGAAATT
>DPZW01000147.1:0-408 GCA_003536545.1 Rhodospirillaceae bacterium | reverse complement strand
CGCGGAAATTTCTTCGTCTTCAACGGGCAAAACGCGGTCCATGATTTCAACCACGGTGACATCGGCACCGAGCGAGCGGTAGAAGCTTGCGAATTCAATTCCAATCGCCCCGGAGCCAATCACCAATAATGATTTTGGCATCTCAATGGGGATCATGGATTCTTTGGAGGTCCAGATCAGTTTGCCGTCCGGCTCCAGCCCAGGCAAGACGCGCGGGCGCGCGCCGGTGGCGAGAATAATATGCGGCGCAGAAATTTGCGTGTTTGATTTATCGTTCAGTGCGATATCAACCTTGCCCTGCCCTGCAAGTTTCGCAAAACCATCAAAGACTTTCACTTTATTTTTTTTGAGCAGATGCGCGATACCGCCAGACAACTGCCCCGCCAGATCCCGCGAACGTTTTACAAT